>JAKSUE010000045.1 GCA_024409165.1 archaeon | reverse complement strand
GATGAAGAAAACTCTAAACCTTTAGTTGCAAAACCTGTTGAAACTATTAATCCAGATTCTCTTATTAATTCTACTTTAGATGACTTCAAAGATGATCAAATTAAATTTAATCCAAAGAAACCTGAAACTTTACCAATTCCTAAATTATTAAATAGTTATGTTATTTGTGAAAAAGGTATGTTAACATCTTTAGATGCATTTGAAGAAGTAGCTACTCATGCTAAATCTGAACTTCTCCTTGAAGCTCCTGATATTCGTGATATGGGTGAAGTATTCTTATCTGCATTAACTAAAGTTGATTCAAAAGTTATTATACAAGAATTTGATAAAGAAGACTTGTCCTATGTTCTTTTAATCTCATCCTTAATTAAATCTGGAGTTCAAATAAGAACTGCTCCAGTTATAGGTTCCTTTAATTTAATCGGTGATTTATCTCATGCATTAATTATTTCTAATGATGATTCTGAAGATATGGAATATGGTGCAGTTTATGATGATGAAGACTCTGTTAAAGATATTAAAAAATTATTCGAAGCATCATGGAATTTAGCAAAAGATTTAGATATTTAAATTTAATTTATTAATTTATCTATTAATTCAATTTATTCATCAATTTTTATTAAAAATTTATTTCAATTATTATTTTTATTTTATTCAATTATTAAAATATAAAAGGTGTAATTATGGAAATTAGATGGTTAGGCCATTCTGCTTTTGAAATTATTAGTGAAGAAGGAGTTAAAATATTAATTGACCCCTTTATAAGTAATAATCCTGTTTGTACTATTCCTGTTGAAGATATTGATGCAGATATTATCTGTATTACTCATGGTCACTCTGACCACTTTGGTGATGCTATGGAAATAGCTAATAAAACAGGTGCTGTTATACTTACAAATCATGAAATCTCTTTATTCTTAGGAAATCAAGGAATTGATGCTGTTGGTATGAATATTGGAGGTTCTGTTTTTGCTAAAGGTATTAAATTTACAATGTTAGATGCAAAACACTCTTCATCTATTGATTTTACAGAAGAATTAACTACTGGTGGAAATCCTGCAAGTTTTTTAATCACTTTAGAAGATGGAACTAAAGTTTTCCATGCAGGTGACACTGGATTATTCTCAGATTTACAAAATGTAATTGGTAAACTCTATAAACCAGATATTGCAATGGTTCCAATAGGGGATAGATTCACAATGGGTCCATTTGAAGCAGCATTAGCTACTATGTGGATTTCTCCAAAATTAGTTATCCCAATGCATTATAATACTTTCCCAGCAGTTGCTCAAGATCCTGTTGTATTCTCTAATTTTGTTAAACAACTTGCTCCTGCTGTTGAAACTTTAATTTTAAATCCTTTAGAGTCTTGTGCTCCTAAATTTGAAAAAGAAGAGTAAATATTTTTTAATATTTACTTAAATTTTTTATTTTATTAGTTTATTTTATTATTTTATTTTATTATTTTATTTTATTATTTTATTTAATTATCTTATTTTAAAAATAGTATTTTTATTTTTATAGTCCTTTTTTTAATAGTTTTAATAAAAATTTAGAAAATATGATTTATATAAAATCACATTTTCCACTTGGTAAGATTCTTATTATGTCTTCTAAAGTTAAAAGGTCATCTTCATTTATTTTAGCAAGTATTTGTTTAGCTATTGCTTCTTTTTTAGTGTAACCTGGTTTAATTGTTACATATTTATTTGTGTATGCTTTCATTGCATCAATTGGTCCAGCCATTACACGTTTTGCTCCATCATATTCAATGATTCCAATAGCTATTTCTAATCTTGCAGAGCGTACATAGTTTCTATGGCCTCTTACAATAAATGCACCTTTTGGTACAAACTCTCCACTTTCAGGAGTTTTTGATACTTGGTCTGGATGTACCCAATATACGTCTTGTGTTCCGTAACTTTTCGACCAAGCACTTGAAAAGGATGCTGCAAAGATGGCAGATTCTTTAAGCAAGTTTTCATTTGCTTCTTTGCCTTCAAGTTTAATAGCTACTGATGGAGCACCATGTATATCTGCATGCATATAAAGGTCATTTTTATCTAAATATTTCTTAACAACATTCTCATTTGTACCGGCATCACGACCTCCAACAACTAAAGTACCTTCTGAAGATATAAACCATCTGAGTTTTTCATACCATTTAAGATTCTTTTTAACTCTTTTTTGAGGAGTCATGATATTTTCCATAGCTTTTTCTTTTTTAGCTTCCATTTCAGCTAATTGTTTTTTAGTATTTTCAATAGCTATTTCTGCACCTTTTATTTTACGTTTTGCTTTTTTACTTTTTTCAAAGTAAATTTCTGCATTATCATTAATTGATTTTTTACAATCAAAATTAATAGAAGTATCTTCAATTTTAAGAGTTATGTTTCCAAGAGGATCTAAAGATTCATAGATTTGAGCTTCTTCCATTCCATCTTTTTTAGCTTGTTTTAAGATTTTAGCTATTTCTTTCCATCCATAATCTTTAGCTCTTGCACTTAAAATAACATTTAAAATATTTTCAATTTTAGGATAATGAGTATAAATAAGTTCTGTTTTCTTTTGTGAACTTTCAATAGTGTTTTTAAATCCATTAACGGTTTCTGTTTGTTTTTCAAGTCTTTTAGAGAATTTCCCTACTTTTTTATTCCATATTGCTTCTTGAATATTTGTGATTTCAGTTTTTACTTTACTTGAGTAGAACTCATCACATGCTTCATTAAATGTTTTGTATTCTGTTTTATCAAAGTTTTCATATTGTTTTAAATCAATTGGAACAACATCTTCTTTTATTTTGTATTTTTTATCAGGATTCTCTTTATTTAACTTTTCAACTTCATTTTTATTAGAAACAATCATTGGATTAAATTCTTTGTTTGTTAATTTATTAAATAAATTCTTCATTGAGTTAAATAATTCATCAATTTCCTCATCACTTAAATCTTGACAATTAGTTTTTTTATTAATATCGGTATTTCCAATTATTTCCTCAGAATATAAACTTCCAAGCCCACCACGAGCTAAAGCTTTTACAATTTCACTATCTGATTCGTTAATCAATAATGTAAATTCTTCTTTGCTTATATCAATTGGATTTATTCCTTTACTTTCAGGGAAAATATACTCTCTTTTTGCACTAATATCTCTATCACTCCAATGTTTACGTTTTAAAGGAGTAATAATATTATTCTCACCATCAACTAAAATAATATTTCCCTGTGCAAATAATTCAACAATAAGAGTATAAACTTGTTCTTTTTGCATTTTAATAACTAAAACTCTATCAAAATTATGCTGTTCAACACTTATAACATTTGCTCCTTTAACTCTTTTTCTAAGAAGCATTGGAAAATGAGGTGGATTTTGAGGATTTGTAAGTGGATACTGGCTAATATGGACTCTTGCACCTGCTTGCATAACAAGATCAAGTCTACCAACACCTGCTTTGTGAAATCTCATTACAACTGTATCTTTAGTTGGTTGAAATGATTTATCTACTCTTGAACCTACTAATAAATCATTTAATTCTTGACATATTGTAAATATATCTACATTAGACATAGCTTTCATAGTTTTTTCCTCATTAATTATCATTTGATGTTAATAGTAATATTTTATTTTGATGTTATAGTAATACTTTAAAATTAATTTTTTATAGTCTTTTATTATATTTGTATGCAATGTTTTATATACTATATTGAATTAAAATATAAATAGTTAAAACTTTTAGTATTATTGTTATAAATTTTCATAAATTTAAAATTATAATTCTATTACCTTATATATTATGGAGGAATTAAATGGATGCTACTATTAAAATTGTAATATTGCACTTAGTAACCGCGATTGTAGCTGCTGTTTTATCAGCTTCTTTCAGTTTAGGTTGGTTTGGATTTAAAAATGAAGTATTAGCATTAGCTATTGGTCTAATTATTCTTTATATTACAGGTCAAATTGCTCAAAAATTATTTGAAGATGAAATTTCTGGTTTCTCAGATTGGTTATGGAATGGAATTGTTCCATTTTACTTTATGCATTTCATCCTTTGGACTGTTCTTGTAAATTACTTATAATCTTATGATTATAATCTTTTTTTAGTTATCAATTTTTGATAACATTTTTTATTTTTTTATTTTCTATTTTTATTTTTTTGAATTTAATATTTTTATTATTTTATACACTTTTATACTTTTTTATACTCTTTTATAAATTGTATTAGGCCCAATTGTTTTAATTATTTTAAATCCATTTATTTTTGTATCATTATTAAGTCTAATATAATAAGTAGCATTCTCTTCATTTAACTGTTTTTCATGAGTCATGCCCTCACTTAATATAAAATGATATGGAATTCCAGTTTTTAAATACCAAGTATAAATTGGTGCTCTATCTGCTACAATATGAGCATCTGCATAATTTGGAATATTTAATTTAATCCATTCACTGACTTCTTTTTCCTCATCTACTAATGGATCATGTTTATCTATAGTTAAATAACCTATTGTAGTGATTAAGAGTATTACAATAAGAATTATAGGAATAATTTTGTTTAAATGATATTCTTTATTAATTTTTTCTATTTTATCCAAATTATTTAATTTATTAAGGATTACATTTAATCCAAAACTAATAAAGAATACAAATGATGGTGCTAATGCTGTGAAATATCTATCTGCTTTAGTAAAGTGTGCAGAGAAGAAAATCATATAACCTATAAACCATCCAATCATAGCTAAATCAAAACTTAAACTTAATGAGTTATAATTAGAGTTTGTTGATTTAATCTCTTCATTAAAAATACTATTTACACATATTGAAAATATGAATAATGATACAAAGAATATTGCTTCACTTATAATAAATGATATATTTGCTACATTTAAGAAAGATATAATCATTAAAACAACAGTTAAAAGCATAATTATGTAAAATATATTTTTATTAAGCTTTAATTTAGGAATAAAAGATGTATCTATTTTTTTAGGACTATTACTGTATTTATTATTAATATTCTTAAGGATTATATAAATACCATAAATTATTCCAATTAATCCAATTACTAAGAATATGTATCCTATTATTTGATTAGGGCTGTAAATAAATCTTGGAATTTGTTGGAAATAATAAAATATGTTATTTGAAACTTCTTTTGTTACAGATACAGCTACACGAGTAGTTGCTTCATTAGATATTTCATTTGCTTGGGTTAAAAATCCAAGAGGATAACTATTAATGTAGTAATATCCTAAAAATGGAATAATAAATATTAAACTTGTGATTAATCCACCAATTATATTTTTTATATATTTTTTAATATTTCCAAAAATATCTTTTTTGCTTAAGAAATAAAGAAGCATTACAGCAAAGATTAATCCACCTGTGTATTTTCCAAGAAAAGAGAGAACTCCTAATGGAATTGCAAGATAAAAGTATTTTTGACTTTTTTCCATAGCTATTATAAAGAAATAAATAGCTAATATTGAAAATGCAATAGATGTAATATCAAGTGTTCCATTTCCAGTCCACATTAAATTAATTGATAAACTACCATATAAAATAGATCCAAAACAAGAGACATATTTGTCAAATCTTAAATTAAGTAAGTAGTAAATTCCAATTATTCCACAGATGTAGAATATTCCACTTGTTAAAAATAAGCTTGGTTCACTTACAAATCCTATTTTAAATAGAATTGCAGTTAAAAAAGGCACTAATGGAGATAAATAATTTACATAATCATATCCTGTGATATTATATCCAGACCATTTAAGTGCTTGGATTAAGTAGAGATATGCATCTCTATAACTACTACCTAAGATATTTGATGTACTATTTATGTAAATTATTGAAAAAGTTACAATTATAGCAAATAATACTACGATAATTAAAGGTAATCTATTGTTTAAAAGTATTTTGTCTATTAAACTTAAATCCTTTTTTAGACTTTTTTTATTATCTTTTATCATTTATATCACTAATAATTATACTTTTTCTTATTTTTACAATATATTTAGTTTTTATTATCTTTTTAGTTTTTAGTATCTTATCATTAAATCATAATATGGATTCCAAATACCCAAGTTAAAATAAATAAGATTGATATTATGAAAATTATTGGGAATGTTATTTTAGCTACTGATGCTGTAGCACTTATTGTTGATATAAGTTCTGAATATCTTCCAATTCCCATTGTTTTGATGTTTTTTATTTTTTCTACAATACATCCTGCTTCTACTTCTTCTAAATCATCAATTGCAAGTTGGATGGATTCTTTTATTGATTCAATTACAGTTTCTTTTTCATAAACTCCAACAGGATTATAACCATTAGATAAAGTATTTACAAAGTGAGTGTCTGTAGTCATAACTTCAATTTCATCAACTAAATTAGATTCTTTGATTTCTTTAAAGATTCTTTCTCTTAAACCTAATTCCATGTTATTAGAGTCAAATAATACATAAGCTGTTTTTTGATTATTTACTTCAATAACCATTGTTTTGAGTTTACTATCTCCAATTCCTTCTTTTTTATATAATCCTTTACAATCGTGGTGATTACAACCGACTTTTATAGGATATTCAGTTATGTTATTATCAATTAAACCTACAGTTTGTATGAGTTGGAGTACTTGAGGATTTCCTCCTGAAATTTTACCTACTTCTGGGTTAAATGAGTTATGACAGTCTACAACAATTCCATTTTTAGTGTTATTTAATCTTTCATTTTCAAGCATAAGAGATAATCCTACACTAAAATCAATATCATCACTACCTTTAGGAGCTAATGTAGATAACATTAAATTTCCATTATTAAAGAATTGAACTCCAATATTTGCATCTTTATAATTATATCTTTTAAATTCACTTCCATTTGCTGAATATTCGATTTTAGATAATCCAGATTTTACACTTTCTTCGATTTTATCAATTTCACTAACAGAAACAGGGTTAAAGTCATGTGTAGATGGACCATGAGCAACCATAGTAAATTGTGAGAATTTTTCTGCAAGAACAGTAGGCATATTTCCACCACCAAGGGTTCCTAATGGACCTGGATGTACATAAGGACTTAAGAATAATGCCTTATCCTCACCATTTTTCTTTTTAAAACTTACAATACCTACAAGAGTTTCAATTTCTTCACCCATGCTCTCAAATAATTCCTCCATAAGTAAAAGTTTTTCATTCATATGTGCAACAAAATAACTAAGTAATTTTAGCACGCTGAAATCGAAATTCTTTTGCATTGGAGCTTCTGCTATTCTAACAAATAAATAAATTGCAATTAAGAAGATTAAACAAGTAATTACTAATTTAAATAATGTTCCAATAATTCCTAAAGCAAGGGCAAGTCCTATATCACTTGTAGCTGTAAGTAAAATGAAAGTAAGTAAAGGTTGTATAAATGAAATGAAAACTGCATATCTTAATTTAGTTTGAGTAACTCCCCAAATTACAAGGAAATCAAAAGCAAATATTAAACTACAACCAAATAAGAATGAACTCATACCTAAATCAACATTAATTAATTTTCCAAATATTATACCTATGAGATTCATTACTATTAAAAGAAGCATTCCAGCTAAACCTAAAAACATTGAATGTTTGATTTTTAAGTTAATTCCATTAAAATAAGCTACCCATTTGTGATGTGTTAATCCACATACTAATGCACTAAAACCACATACTAATAATCCAAATAATGCACTATTTCCAACATATATTAAACTTAAAGGATGATTAAGAATAGCTAATAAAATACCATAAACAATACTTATAACAATAATAAATATTGCAGTATTTTTAACTTTTGGAAGACTAAGTATATACCTAGACAAATTAGCAACAGTTTTCATACTTGACATTAAGTTATCTCCTTTTGAATTATAAAAAAATATTTTATATAATAAATTATATATTATTAATAGTTACTAATAGTATATTTTATTATAACTGTTATTTATTATTATGTTTTAAATTAGTTTTAAATTAGTTTTAAATTAGTTTTAAATTAGTTTTAAATCATGTTTTAAAAATTTTAATTATTTGGTGGAAAAAATGATTGAATTAAATACTCCAATTACAGATGATGATATTAATAAATTAAAAGCTGGAGATGTAATAACCATTTCTGGTCAGATTTTAACTGCAAGAGATCAAGCACATGGTAGAATTATAGAACAAGGAGCTCCATGTGATATTAAAGGTGCAGTTATTTTCCATGCAGGACCTATTATAAAAGAAGCTAAAAAAGAAAATGATGAAGAAGAAACTAAATATGATATGGTTGCTGTTGGTCCAACTACTTCTATGAGAATGAATCCTTATGAAGCAGATGTTTTAGATATGGGTGCTAAAATTATCATAGGAAAAGGTGGAATGAACGACGAAGTAAGAGAAGCTCTTAAGCGAAATAATGCTGTTTATGTAGTTGCTACAGGTGGTTGTGCAGCATTATATGTAGATAGAGTTAAAGAGATTAAAGGTGTGGACTGGTTAGATTTAGGAATGCCTGAAGCTATTTGGGATTTAGATGTTGATGCATTTGGACCTCTTATAGTAGCTATGGATAGTGAAGGTAACAGTCTTTATGATTAAATAAATAAATTAAATTATTAATTAACTTTTAATTGTTGATTTTTTAAATTATTAATTGAATTTTTA
>JAKSUE010000044.1 GCA_024409165.1 archaeon | reverse complement strand
TATTTTTTCCCAAATAAAATTAAATTTTCATTCATGATAATTAGAATATTCCAGGATTTAATTCGCTTTTACATACAAAATGATGATTATCAATTAAATCAAAATTCTTTATTAATTCATCAAAAAACAAATTCAGCGTCTCCTCATTTTTAAATACTGGACTTATTTTAGTTTCCCAATTTGCATTATATTTTTTAAGTAAAGCTATTAAAGCTTGTTTTACTTTAAGTTCTGAACGATCAAAATAATCATGAAACCAAAATCCAATATAAAATGGTTCACATGCGATTCTGTATGTCCAATCATAAATTTCTCTACGCATATTTATTATTTTAAAGCGATTTCTTGAAGTTTAAAGTGCTATTAAGTAAAGAAAGGTTCATTTCTTTTTAGTGATTATGGGTTAACTCAATAACCCATAACCGAAAGCCTCCGACACAAAACCAGCAACGTTCATCAGCGCAATAGGAGCAAGTCAAAAAAAGGTGAGATATCTGGATACTCACAACTCGAGTCCTATGTTTGTTTTTATTTTAAGGCTACTTTAAATAAAACCGTTTACCTTTCAACGGCTGAGATAAATAATGTTACTGCAGATTAACTATTTATCTCGTGAAGGAATGTAGTTCCTAAATTGACTTCTTATTGCCACTACCAATTGATAAGAAGCGAGAGTACCCTTTTAAAGGCGGATTCATATTCGCAACGCACCGTCCAACTCTCTTATTGTGCTTATGCTAGATAGCTCCTAGTTTACTAGGCATTTTAAACAATTGAAGCTGTGCTATCCTTAACTTCAATATTAGTTCCTATCATTGATACCGTCGCAGATAGGAAGGTACTAGTAATATCACAGTATAATAGGGAGCCTACCTATTACATTACTAGTTTGTGGAGTACAGCGCTGACTCAAACGCATAGCTAGTTACACACTGCTTATAACTAGAAACTATCATCACCCCAACTCCACTTAGAGCTATGCTTATCCCTGGAAAGCACTACAAACCATCTCTTTCGTTATACTAACTTTACTCTTGAAGAAAGAAATAAATAAAATGTAAAATTAGAAGTTTATAAACTAGAAAGCACGCAAGCACACTAGCTAATAAATAAACTCAGTTCCTACAATTGATGCCATCGCATGTAGGATCACTAACACTTAAAACAGAACAGTAAGCACGCTGTCGCTACAGCGTCATTTCCTTTATCATCAATTCCCTCATAATATAGGGTATTTTTTGGGATCATGCATAAATACTTAGAATCCTCGTTAGCGGATAATGTACATTCTAATAAACCTTCTATTCTAAAAGAATCTTTTTCTTCATGAATATTATAAGCTTTAGCTGTAACTTCTCTTTGAAAAAGTTCTTTCTTTAGATTAGCAAAAACATAAAAAGATTTATCTGCTTTTTTTCTTACTAAATTTTTTGTGTATAACATATTCTTTTTTTAAATTAGTGAATAGCAGTTAATCCAATAACTACTACTCTAGAACCCAGCTTATTAAAATAAAACTGTTATTACCACACTTTTCAAACAAACCGTAAATCGGTTTATTTAAAGGAGGTGGTTCTTGATTCTTAATGGTAGCATATCTAAATCTTTGACCATCAAGAAGATTTAGATACGCACCATCAAGTATACATTTAAATGAGCTTAGTGAGTCCATTAAGTTGTGAATCCTTAGAAATAACTTCCTTAGCTGCCTCTATCAACTCAGGAGCTACCTCGTCTTTCAATACTGTAAACTCAGGAATAGAAGTAGATTGCCACTTAATTTCATTTGCATCATTAAGTTCTACCTCATACTTTCCATCTGAGTTCTTTACATAAGACGGAGAGAATCCTTTCTGCACACCTACATAATTGATTAATATAGGAGCTTTAATAGCAAGTCTCTTTAATCCATCTTCATCCTTTTCAACAACTTTAGGAATAAAGTCTCTACAAGCTAATACAGCACCTGTTCCTGTAGGCAATCTTAATAGACCATCAGCATTACGCTGAGCCTCTACCTTAGGAATACCCTGTGTCTCTGTACACGTCATCTGTGCATCATAATTGCTGCACTTCCAAGATCTACAATAAGAAGCTTTCTTACCATCGATCTTTACTATAGTATGACGCGGTGATACAAATGTATCCTCACCAAACTTAGTGTTCACGTTGTAATTTCGCTGAGGCAAGATCAAATACTTACCTTGCTCATACTCACTGTTTCTTACTCTCTCGAAACGACTTGCTTGACTATCAGTCAAACCATCGTTTTTTGAAGCAACCAAATTGGCTTCAAAAGCACTAGAATCTTTCATAAATTTATAAATTTAAGTTAATAAAAAAATAATTCGCTTACACGAAAAAAATAATAAGAAGAATTTTGTCAATTCTTCTCCGTATGACAAATATTAGTTCATGTTGAGTCGCTATAAAAAAAATAATCCAGGGATAAAACCCTGGATTACTCTTCGAGTTACCTATTAAAGATACCCATACGCTTTCAAACGTTCTTGTGCACTTGTATGCAAGCGCTTTTGTCCAGTCTCTAGTTTAAGCGGATTACGCTCAATCATCAAGACTCTCCTACGCCCTTTACGTAAAGGCACCTCTTCTAGTTTATTAACTTTCTCAACGTTCCTCCACACATGGGTGGCTTTATCTTCTTCCCATAGTTCCGCAAAACTAGGAGATAAGAATCCTTCCTTCAACTCTCCTGCTTTAAGAGTAAGTTGTACTGTAAAAGTACAATCGTCCTCCTTTACAGGAAGAGTATAATCCCTTGTGTCCACTTTGGTAAGTTTGTACGTGGCGGCATACTTGTTCTTACCATCCTTAGTAGGAAGTAATGGGCAAGTATCCTCTACATACAAATCCTCACCGCACAGAAAAGATAAAGACAATCTACCTACTGTCCAAACTTTAGGAAGATCTCTGTAGATAAGAGCTACTACAGATAGCGCTCTTATCTGCTCTCCATCTTTGGTCAGTTTAGGAGTACCATCTGAATTCAAGACGAGTTGTTGGAACAGTAGTGATCCCTCAGGAACCACTATCATATCCCCCTCGTCAAGAATCAAACGATTCTCTCTAATTAGGTTGTCCACTTCTCTAGAGGTTAATCCAGAAGTTAATACACTCACAGCCGACATCGAGTTATTCCTCATAAGTCATTAATTTGGTATGGTAAGTATTATTTCAACCCTTACCGGTTTATTCTATGATACATGTATAGACACACGGATGATATACAGATTGATGGTCAATTGCGTAAAGACTGTTATCCCTTTACTTGAAGGACACCTAGATCCTCCAGCTTCCACCGGCAAGCAGAAGACTTAAATGCTCGTATAGGAATCATCAAACCTATACGAGACTTAGTTCCCTGTAGCTAACCCAATAGCTACAGGGATAGTGCTAGTCCTTTAACTCTTTAAAGAGTTGGATTAGCATCCAGGTGCATGCTACAGCACCTAGAATAACAATTCCCAGCACTACTATTAGTGTTGAGAACGAAGCACCTCTTATAACAAGAGGATGGACAAGTTGGTAACCACCAACTATAACTCCTGCTGCGAATACTACAGCAAGAAGAACCCACATGCCTAGCATGCAGATCCTCTCTACTTTTTCTGATTTCATATTGTGTTGTTTAGAAACTCAATCCAAGACCATGGAGTTTGTTTCTCTCTAGCCAATCCTCATAGAATTGTGCAAGAGATCTTACAACTCCATCGGGTGCTCGAAAGAGTTTGTAAGAGTAACCCTTACGAACTATCTTGTTGCCTTCCCTATTAGAACGCCATATGGCGTATTGTCTAAGACAATCCTCTTTAGTAGGACCTACAAAGTCCATCAACGTGGAGGATTGGTTGTCGTGACCTACATGAAGTTCTAGTCTCCATGTAGAATCTGATAATTGATGAAAAGACTTAGATTTCACCAAGTCCTTCATACGAACTGGCTCTACATATTGAGAGCCACATTCCTCTAAACCTATAAATTTCATACTGTTTTGTTTTAAGTTACTAACTACACATACTTCATTTCTGCACAATTAATGGCTCGTTCTTCGGCCATATCTTGTGCAGTTGGAGTACTACTGGCTTCTTTTAAGTCAAGCTTAGATACTTGACTTAAATCATGTTGTTTCATGGTTTATATTTATTAAGAATTATTACTTGTAGTGCCAATCACGTCTTTTCTACTATTATACGGGTTTACGTAGCACAGATCTAGTTTTCCTTCTAGACAGTGGAGCATCATAGTATGTCCCACTCAGCTAAGGCTTCCTCTGGAGTGCAGCCATGCTTCATAGCATCGGCTACCTCCCAAGTAAGGCCATACTTGGCAGCCGTGGCTAAGGCTTCTTCCTTAGTCATAATAGTCATCTACTACGGACTCGAACCGTAAGACTCCGCCTTCTCTCACAAGGTCGTCTGTAGACGTAGCTCTTTAAGGGAGTTGAATCGGGTAGCTAACCTCGGTTTCTCCCTGCAACATGTCATGTTGCATTCGACAGCGTGGTAGTGACACGTATGTATGCCACCTGCCGCAGGGAATGCTGCATAAGCGACCAGCTTATACAGCAAACCACACATTATGTTGCACTGCTGGTGCAAAGTCACGAAGAGACTGTGAGCATTTGCACGAGCATGATTAAGTGTAGAAAGTTAATCATGTGCCGCAGCAGTGCAGCGTGGTGTGTGGTTTTCCCCGTACGAAGTATGGGGGCTCATGTTGCTGGGTACTCTCTCCCTCGCACCACTCCTCAATTTTTCAAAACACTTCTCATTTAAACATAGGGGGGGGCATTGCATCTTAAAATTTTATTTTTATATTTTTTTTATAAAAAGTAATAAATACTCTACTAATCTCCACTTTATTTTTCTATATCCAATTTTATCTCTCCGGCTTTTTTATATAAAAAGTTTTAATTATATTTAATATAGAACAGATAAAAATGTTAAAAATCAAAAAATTCGGTTAATAAAAAAATACACGCTCTATATACCTGTAGAGCACTTTTTTTCATTTTACTGTATTTTTTTTACTCGGATTTCCGTCTTTAAAAATAAAAAAAATATACAAAAAAAATACAATGAATAAAAAAATAATAAAATATTCACATATAAATTATTTATCTGATATCCCTAATTTTGAATTACCTAATGGAATTTTTAATAAAGTAGTTACTGGTATAGGTGGAACTACTCTTGCTTTAGAAAGTAAATACCCTTATATTATTGCTTCTCCTAGAGTAAAATTAATTGAAAATAAAGCAGAACAATACCCAAACGCTTTAGTAATTAAAAACGGTGTTACTAAATCAGATATTGATTATTATTTATCTACTTGTACAACCACTCCTAAAATATTAACAACCTTCGATTCTTTTAAAAAAATTAACGTTGATAAATCAGAATTTAGAGTACTAGTAGATGAATTACAAGTTTTATTAAGTGATTCTTCTTTTAAAGGATTTGTAGATATGGAATTTTTAAAAGAAGTTGATTCTTATAAATATGTTACTTATATGAGCGCTACTGTAGATGAAGATCTAATACAACAAGTATCTTATTTTGCAAATAAAGATTATTATATATTAGATATTCCCACAGATAAAATTAAAATTCAACATCATTTAACAGCTAAACCAGAGTTAGCAATAATTGATATAATTAATAATTATTTACAAAATCCTTATATTCAAAATAATCACGTTTCTAATGAAGTTATATTTTTTATAAACAGTGTATCTACTATATGTAGTTTAATTAAAGAAACTAAATTATCTTCAAAAGATGTAAATATCATAGTAGCAGATACAGAAGAAAATAATGAATTAATAAGTAAATTAGGAAAAAAATTTTCTAATGGACGTATTCCTTTAAAGGGTGAAAAATCTAAAAAATTTACATTCTGTACTTCTACTGCTTTTTGTGGTTGTGATTTTTATTCTGATAACGCGATAGTAGTTGTAATGATGAATAGTAGAAAGAGACAAACTATACTAAATCCGTATGATCAATTATCTCAAATAGCTGGAAGATTAAGAAATAACAATAATCCTTTTAGAAAAGAAATTCATTTAATCTACGATAATAATTTTAAGTTAATTAAATCTGAAGAAGAATTTAATAAAGAAGAAGAAGAAATGGAATTTAATACTAAATCAGATTTAGCTAATTATAATAGTGTTGCAGTTAAAGACAGGTTTATGAATACCTGGAAAGGAGAATTAACTTCTTATTTAGTTAAAATAGATAATAAATTTGTAGATAATCAATTAAAAAGATTTTATAGAAAATCGCAACATAATTTAGAAAAACAATTATCTGACGGATTACTAGTAAATCTTATAGATAATACCACTTTATTAGAATCTGGAGATTTGATTAGACAGTCTTTTAATGGTGTATTTCATAATATAATAAAAAGAGGAAACTTTCAAACTGAAATGAAAGCTTATATAGAAGCATATAAAACTAATAATAAAAATGAATTAGTTAGAATAGCTTCAAAATTTCCTAAGATACCTTATTATTATAATAAAGTGGGAGAAAATAAGATCAAAACTTGTAAATACATAGAGAAAAATATAATAGATTATATAGACTCTACTACTAAACAACATACTATTTCTTTTTTAAATGTATTAAAACAAAAATTTAAAATAGGAATTCCTTATACAAAAGTAATGATTAAAGATAATCTGCAAAATGTGTATAATTCTTTAGGAATTAAGAAAACAGCTAAAGCTGTAGAATTACTAATGTATATAAGATATTATGAAAGCACTACTACTATTAATAATAAAAGATTAAAAACTATAATTATTAAAGACTGGATATGAAAACATTTACCAAACTACGCGAATTTTATCATTTTATTAACAATGCTAAAGAAGATCTTTATATAAAAGGATCTAAAATATATAATTCAAATAATGATCTATTAGCAATATTTGATTGGGCTAATAAAGAAAATTAATTTTTAAAAATAAAATTAATATAAATTTAAAAAAAATTATTTATTTAAAAGTACTGTTTTTAATAAATTTTTAAATGTATATTTAAATCATGAAAGAAATAGAAAATGATTAGGAAGATTTAACTTACCAACTCACTTCATTTAATATTCAATAGGAATTATTAAGAGCTTGGCAATAGTTAAAAAATAAGATTAAGGAACCAGAAGATTAGATTAAAGAGTTTGATAAATTAATAAATTATTACTATGGAAAATGAAAATGCAAAATTGTTAATGAATTGTTTAAATTTAGTTACTGCTTATTTTTTAGATAAAACAAAATTTGCAGAAATGCTTAAATTTAAGTATGATCAAGAATTAAAAGTGCTTGAAAATATAATTACAGCAGCTGGAACTAATAAAACTACTTATAAAGTAGAAGCTGAAAAAGTTAAACCTCTTTCTATTGAAGAAGATTTTGATAAAATAGAGAAAGACGAACCTAATGTTTTAGAATTAGATTATGTTAAAGAAATTCTAACGGATTATTTTAAAAATAATTCTTATTGGGGAGAATTAATTAATTATATTGATTCTTTATTATGTGCTGATAACTTATCTGCTTTATTTATAGAAAAAGAAAAACCAGAACTTCCTGAAGTTGTAGAGGCTTACAAGAATGATTTAGCTATAAGTTTTATTAATCAATTATCTTTATCTGGAGAAATGGAATTACCAGAAGAGATTATTGATTTAGTTGAAGACTATTTATTTAATAATTTTAATAGTTATTCTTTATATATTAGAAACAATAAAGTTAAATTAGAATTGAAATAAATATCATTGTCCTGTGAGCGTAATTGGCAGCGGAATCGACTCTTTCAATAGGAGCCTTATACAGTAATGTATATGTGAAAACTTCCCTAATAAACAGAAGCCTCGTTATTAGAAATAATAACTTTGGTGATGGCTTACTAAAGTAAATAGAAATATTTATAAATGGCGTAGAGACTTATATAGGAAGTATCCTTATAATAAAGGATAATGAAATAGTCCAGACTACAATACCTAAGTTAATTATTAATAAGGTAGTTTATATAAAAGTAAATGTAGTAAGAACTCGATTGGTCTCAGTTCGAATCTGAGCGGGACAACTTTATTTTATAAATTATGCGATTTGGAATATTAAAATATGATAATGGAGAAATTGTTAAAGTTCCTAATTTAGATAAAAAATTACCTAAAGAAACTAGACAATACGAAATTCTAGAAGAATCAGAAGATGCTTCTAAGATAAATGAATTATATAATAGATACTTAGGAAAAAAAGAAAAACCTAAATTAGATCCACCTTTTGGAAGCGTGGAATATAATAAAAAATTCGGTATTAAATATTTAGGAGTAAAAAATCCTTTTAAATATTGTATATTGCTTAGAAAAGATGAAAATATTCCAGATAATATTAAAGAAGATTATATATTAACAGATAGTTATGAAAAATACATTAAATGGTACTATGACTTGGTTTAAAAAATTACCTACTTGGGCAACTGCTCTTATTACTTTTGGAATATTTGCTTTAGTCTTTGGATTAATAATATTATTTGTTACTCTTGCTTAATATGGATTTAGAAGAGACTTTAAGAAATGAAATAACTAGATTAGAATTTATATGGGATTTAATAGAAGAATCTGGATGTAAAGATAAAAGAATAGTTATTTGTCAAAATAAAAAGAACTCTGGAACAT
>JAKSUE010000043.1 GCA_024409165.1 archaeon | reverse complement strand
TTAATATGTTATTATAATTAAAATGGATTAATGAGGATTATAATTATGAATGAAGTTAAGTTGGATGGTTTGAGTAAGGATATTTTAAAGGACAATATTCCTATTTTAAAAGAACTATTTCCCGAAATAGTATCTGAAGATAAAATCGATTTTAAAAAACTTAAATTGGTTTTAGGTGAAAATATTGAAGAATCTAGTGAAAGATATAA
The DNA here is from genome assembly GCA_024409165.1 of archaeon. Lineage (GTDB taxonomy): Archaea > Methanobacteriota > Methanobacteria > Methanobacteriales > Methanobacteriaceae > Methanobrevibacter. The sequence continues at coordinate 8,515 of JAKSUE010000043.1, read as the reverse complement.
TTTTACTTGGGCTGGTAAGACTCAAGCTATTAAAGAATCTCAAAAAACTTCTACTGGTACTTTAAGACCTTGTAGAGAAGAATCAAAAAACTGGGACACAACTGAAAACTTGTATATTGAAGGAGATAATTTAGAAGTTCTTAAATTACTTCAAAAAAGTTATTATAATAAAATCAAAATGATTTATATAGATCCACCATATAACACAGGAAATGATTTTGTTTATAAAGACAATTATAAGAATAATTTAGAAAATTATTTAAGTATTACTAATCAAAAAATAGGTGGTTTAAAAATCACTTCTAACCCTGAATCAAATGGACGATATCATAGCAATTGGTTAAATATGATGTATCCTCGTCTTAAATTAGCTAGAAATTTATTAACGAATGATGGAGTAATTTTTATAAGCATTGATGATAATGAAGTTGAAAATTTAAGAAAGCTTTGTGATGAAATATTTGGTGAAGAAAACTTCATAACATCCTTTATTTGGGAAAAACCCAGCACTTTGGAAGGCAAAAATTAAATTTCTATTCAAATGTTGAATATATTATCTGTTATGGTAAACGATTAATTAGTAATAATCGTAAAGAAGTTTTAGCAGAATATGAAAAATCTGATTTAGAAGATGCTCCATTATATAATGCTTCAAATCCAGAAAAACCTATTTTATTCCCTAAAGGAATGGTAAAATTTAATATTGCTGATGGAAAATATTCTAAATCAACAGATAAAAAATATACACTTGAAACAGATGTTATTGTTAAAGATGGTAAAAATGCTAATGACTTCACATTAAGATTTAAAAGCAGATGGTCTAAAGATAAAGTAATTTCAGAATTAGATAATGGTACTACTTATTGGGTAAAAAGTGAAAATTTCTCAATTCGTGCCATCTACGGTGATTTAAAAACTTCTATTGAATCTCCAAGACAATTGATATTTACAAATTCTAATAATCCTTTGAATACAAAAAGTAGATTTGGTGTTAAGGTTGGTACTAGCGAAGAAGGAAGTAAAACATTGGAAAATTTAATGGAAAATAACTTCTTTAATTATCCTAAGCCAAATACTTTAATTGAATATTTATTAAGTCTACTTATTAATCCCAATAGTAATGAATTTGTAAATGAGGGTTACTTCTTAGATTTTTTCTCAGGTTCTGCTACAACTGCTCAAGCAGTAATGCAGTTAAATGCTAATGATGAAGGTAATCGTAAATTTATATTAGTTCAACTTCCAGAAAGTACTGATGAAAATTCAGAAGCTTATGAAGAAGGTTATGAAAGTATTTGTGAGATTGGTAAGGAACGTATTAGGAGAGCTGGAGATAAAATTGTAGAAGAAAGTGGAAATAAAGACTTAGACATTGGATTTAAAGTTTTTAAATTGGATTCTTCTAATTTGGAAAAGTGGGATCCTGATTATAATGATTTAGAACAAACGTTGTTAATGTCTCAAGATAATATTAAGTCAAAAAGAACTCAAGAAGACTTAGTATATGAAATTATGCTTAAATATGGTATTGATTTAACTTTACCAGTTGAAAAACATGAATTAACTAATAACACTTTATATTCAATTGAGTTTGGTGCTTTAATTATCTGTTTAGATGACAATATAACAAGAGACATATCTAATGCAATAGTCAAATTATCTAAAGATTCTGATGTTAAACGTGTAGTATTTAAAGATAATGGATTTGCTTCTGATTCTGACAAAACTAATATTAAAGAAAATCTTAGAACACATGGTATTAATGAATTTATAACAATATAACGAAGTAAAAAGGGGGGAAGTGTTAATATGAAACTTAAATTTGATTCTAATCTTGATTATCAGACAGAAGCTGTTAAAGCAGTTACAGATTTGTTTAAAGGCCAAACCCTTGTAGATGCTTTTTTCACTGTTAGTGGTCAAACTGGTTTTGATTATATGAGATATGATGAAAAATCCAAATCTTATTATAAAGAAAAACAACGGTTTGGTCAAGGTGTAGGTAATAAATTAACTATAAGTGATTATGATATTTTAGAAAATCTTAGAAAAGTACAAACATATCATAAATTAGCTCCATCTGAGAAATTAAATGGACTTGATTTTAATATTGAAATGGAAACAGGTACAGGTAAGACTTATGTTTATTTAAAAACTATTTTTGAATTAAATAAAAAATATGGTTTTACTAAATTTATCATTGTAGTTCCAAGTATTGCTATTAAAGAAGGAGTTTATAAAACAATAGAAATTACAAAAGAACACTTTAAAGAATTATATGATAATATACCTTATGATTCATTTGTATATGACTCTTCCCGACTTGAACAAGTAAGAAACTTTGCAATAAGCTCCAATATTCAAATAATGATCATTAACATTGATGCATTCAATAAAAGTTTCTCAAAATCAAGTTTTGATGATACTAAAAAACAAAACAATTCTAACATTATCCACAGAGAACAAGATAAACTTAGTGGTTATAAACCTATTGAATTAATTGCTGAGACTAATCCTATTGTTATAATTGATGAACCTCAATCAGTTATGGGTGGAAAAGGAGAAGAAGCTGTATCATATCTTAATCCATTATGTACATTAAGATATTCAGCTACTCATAAAGAAATCCAAAACTTAATTTACAAATTAGATGCTGTAGATGCTTATGAAATGAATCTTGTTAAAGGAATTGAAGTAGCAAGTTTTGAATCTGTAGATTATCATAATAAAGCATATCTTAAATTAATAGAAACTAATAATAAGAAATCACCAATCAATGCTAAAATTGAAGTAGATGTAAATGATAAAGGAACTATTAAAAGAAAAGTAATTACTGTAAAACAAGGAACTGATTTATCAGAACCTAAAGTAACAAACAGAGATATTTATAAAGGTTATACTGTAGATGAAATTTATTGTGAGAAAGGGAATGAATATGTTTCATTTACTCAAAAAGATGATATTTTAAGAATTGGTGTTCCTGTTGGTGAAATGGATGATATTACTATTAAAAAATATCAAATTAGAAAAACTATTGAAGAGCATTTAGATAAAGAATTAAGACTTAATAGTCAAGGAATTAAAGTTTTAAGCTTATTCTTTATTGATAAAGTAGCTAACTATAGAACCTATGATGAGGAAGGAAATCCAGAAAAAGGCAAATATGCAGAAATCTTTGAAGAAGAATATAAAAAAGCAATTAGAAAACCTAAATACTCTACTTTATATCAAGATATTGATTTAACTTTAACTGCTGAGGAAGTTCATAATGGTTACTTTGCTCAAGATAAAAAAGGTAAATTCAAAGACTTCAAACAAAAGAAAAACGGAGAATATACCTTAACTAAAGAAGCAGAAGATACTTTTAGTTTAATTATGAAAGATAAGGAAAAATTATTAAGTTTTGATTCTAAACTTAAATTTATTTTCTCTCACTCTGCACTTAGAGAAGGTTGGGATAATCCTAATGTTTTCCAAATTTGTACACTTAATGAAACAAGTTCTACTATGAAAAAGCGTCAAGAAATTGGTAGAGGTCTTAGATTATGTGTAAATCAAGAAGGAAAACGTATTCATAATAAATCTATTAATACTTTAACTGTTATGGCTAATGAAAGTTATGAGGCTTTTGCTCGTTCCTTACAATCTGAAATGGAAGCAGATACTGGAATTAAATTCGGAATTATTGAAAAGATTTCCTTTGCCCATATTACTATGGAAAATAATAAAGGTGAATTCAAACCTATAGGAAATCAAGGTTCCATGACCATATTTAACCATTTCAAAAAGATGAATTATATAAATGGTAAAGGAAAAGTTCAAGATGCTTTAAAAGTAGCTATTAGGGAGGATAATGTTTCAGTACCTAAAAGATTTGAATCTATTAAAGGACAGATAGTTCAGGTGGCTACACAACATACTAAGAAACTTGAAGTTAAAAATGCAAATACTAAAAGAAAAGTTAAAGTTAATAAGCATGTTTACTTAGATCCTGAATTTAAAGACTTCTGGGATAAAATTAAGCATAAAACAACCTATTCAGTAAACTTTAATAGTGATGAGTTAATTGAAAAGTGTAGTAAAGCTTTAGAAGACCTGAATGTAACTGCTCCTAAGCTTATTTATACTAAATCTGGTTTAACAATTGATGCTGCAGGTGTAAGTGTTGATGAAGAAGGTAAAATTCCATCTTCTGTAGTTTATACTCATGAAGAAGAGGAGGTTCAATTACCTGATATTATCACTATCTTACAAGGGGAAACGGATTTAACAAGAAAAACCATTGTAAAGGTTTTACTCGAAAGTGGTACTATTAATCAATTTAAGAAGAATCCTCAGGAATATATAGAAAATGCTATTAAAATTATTAAACGTGAAATGAGTCATATGCTTATTGATGGTATTAAATACACTCAATTAGATGATTATTATGATCAATCATTATTCTGTAAAGAAGAACTTTATGGTTACTTAGAAAAAAATATTATTGAATCAGAACATTCTGTTTATGATCATGTAGTATTTGATAGTGAAATAGAAAAACAATTTGTTCAAAAATTGGAAAGATATAAAGATATTGTTAAATTGTATACAAAGCTTCCTAGATGGTTTAAAATTAAAACACCAATAGGAAATTATACTCCTGATTGGGCAGTTCTTCTTGATGAGGATGGACAAAATAAAATGTATTTTATAGTTGAAACCAAAGGAACCACAGACCCGTATGATTTAAGAGAGAATGAAAAGGTTAAAATTGAGTGTGGTAAAAAACATTTCAAAGCCATTGCAAAAGAAGTAAAATTTGAAATTACAAATAATTGTGACGATTTTATTATTAAAAACTCATGAAAAAAAAGTTTATTACAAAAAAAACTTATAATGAGAATTTATTCCTTACTTTTTTTACAGTTGAAAAAAATAATTTCTTCTAAAATTAAACTTACATCATAAAATAATTATATTAATCTTTGTAAGTGCTTATTTATTCACACTTGAAATTGCACCTTAAGGTGTTTTTTAAAAGCTTAAAATGTTATTATTTTTTCAAAGCTGGTACTATTTTTGTCCTGTTTTATTTTACAAATCATCAAAAAAATTATCTTGTGGATTTGTGTTTTTAGGATCAGAATTAGATAAAATAACTCTTGCTCCTTTATCTGAAATTTCCCCATAAAACATGCTAAGTCTGATTTGGTCTTCATCTTTAAATTCATAACCAGCATAAGTAGTAAAACTATTATTATTTAATGGTCTGTATGGGGGATCTAAGTAAACCAAACTATCTTCGTCAATAAGTTCAACTGTGTCATAATAATCTGAATTAAAGATTGTAGTGTTTTTTAGTACATGTGAAACTGTTAAAATGTTTTCTTTATCACAGATTAAAGGGTTTTTTATATTTTCCATGCGGAACATTAAATTCTCCTTTTTGGTTTAATCGAAATAAACCATTAAAACAAGTTTTATTCATAAAAATAATATAAGAAGCACGTTCTACTTGATCTTCTGACATACCCTTATTTGAAAAATCAAACAATAAATCATCAGCCGCTTTTGCATTGAACTTTTTTCTAATGTTTAGATAATATTTTTTCTTATCTTCTTGTTCTTTTTGGGAATAGTAATCTTTTTGTAAAACAGTTAACTTTCCGATTAAATCTTTGGGTTTATTTTGGATGACTTTATATGTTAAAATGAGTTCTGAGTTAATATCATAAAGATATGATTTTTTAATAGTGTAATTATTCATAAGATGGAAATATAAAGCTCCACCACCACAAAAACACTCAAAATATTTATCAATCTTCTTAGAAAATTTAATATCAGTAGGTAAATTATCTTCAAGTATGTTTAATAATTTGTTTTTTACCACCAACCCACTTAACAAAAGGTCTAACCACCATAATTTTTACACCAAATATATTAAAATTATATTCCAAAACTAGTTATGTTGTTTCTCTACAATCATAAATTATAATTTAAATTTCTTTTATTCTATGGGAAAATACAGAGTATATTTTTTCGGCCATCTCAAAATGCCATTTAATAGCTTCATCCCACTTATCTTTATCTTTAAGATCAATATATAAAGTCGTACTTATTTTAGAAGTTTGTTTATCTTCAGCTTTATCCCATTCTAACTCAAAACCCATTTCTGATTCAATAAGTTCTTTTTCTTGAAATAATTTATCAAAAATTTCATTACTATTCTTTTTAAGTATCAGATTAACAGTAATAGTATTAGATTGAACAATAGTAGCTTTTAAACTAATATGTGCTAAACCTGTTCCAAAATATAAAGCATACCAGTTAACTCTCTTATTCTTTCTATTGGTAGGAGGAGGATATTTAAAAGGATTATTAATGTTTTCTTCTAAATAATCATGAAATTTATTCCAATATTCCATGAATAAGTCTTCAGTATTTGTAGATGGTTTTATAGACTGGGTTTTATTTAATTTAGATGAATTTATTTTGCTTTTGGTATTAGTTTTTTCGTCTATAATTTCTAATCTTATTGTGGATAATTTGAGAAAATTTGTCGTTTAGTTGCGGAGTTAATACTCCATTATAAACTTGTTTGGCAATTGTTTTAGTGAATTCTTTAGATGGGTCTTCAAATTCTTTTAATAAAACTTTTTTCACTCCATTATTATATTTTAATTCTTTAGCAATAATAGAAATTTGATTTATATCAAAATTATTTTTATAAAATAATTTTTTTAATTTTTTAATAGATTTAGAATTAAGGTTCAAGAGATCTATTTCAAAAAATGGTATATTATCCATCTTGCTATTTTCATTTGTATCTGTGTAAAATTGATAGATTATTCCATTAGTAAGAATTCCTAATTGTGCTTCGGTAGTTATATAATATCTTAATAATTGATATAGATGATTTTCCTTAAGTGGTGAGTGGCAAGGTTTACATTCAATAATTATTTTAACCTTATTATTTTTTAGGATTGCAAAATCTACTTTTTCTCCTTGTTTATTACCTATATCTGCAGTATATTCTGCTTGTACTTCAGTAGGATCAGCATCATCATAACCCATTAATCTAAGAAACGGCAAGACTAAACTAATTTTAGTTGTTTCTTCTGTTAAAATGTTTTCATATTTATTAGGAATTTCATCACAAAAATCATTCATTTCCTCCTCAAAAGACATACACATAACCTCATCTAATCCCAAAAAATATCTCTTTTTAAGAAAAATATACTATTATTAAAGAAGAAAAGGAGTAGGAGATTGTTTGAATTTATGTAATTTTTTCTTTTTTTACATCTTTAATAATAGCTTTTTTTCTTAATTTATATAATAGGTGGTATTATAAACTTATATAAAAAATATAGTATTTTAACTTTAAAATACATAACTATTTTTTTACTAAACATATATTTACTCTTAAAATCCCCAAGTTACAACATAGCCGTGTGAATCGACAATTCTGAAATAACCATCATCATACTCAATTCTTTCCATTCCATTACCTATGTCATATCTGTTAATTTCGTGATCTGCTGGATTCCACCCATCAATTACATCAGTTTCATGATGAGTTAATATTTCCTTACCACCACAAAAACGTGTTGGTCTTTTGTATTCCTCAGCACAAACACTACTAATACTAACTAATAACAATAGTAATATTAATATTAATATTAGACCATATTTATTTAAAAATTTCATTTTTTCACCTCTCTTTTATTTTATTATATATTGAATAGTTTTTTGTAGATTTTTTGAGGCACTTTATAATCTGCTATTGTAACATATTGTGGTAGTCTTCCGTTTTCCTTTTTAAATTTAAGGACATTCTTTTTACCATCCTTAATTAATGGTATTTTTAAGTAGTCTTCTAATTTAAAAGTGTATTTGCCGCATTTAATATTCTGGATATTAGTAGAGGATAAAGCTTTTAATGAATTATACACGTCTTTTTTATTGATATTGAGAATATTATTTAATATTTTAATTTTAGTATTTAATTCTTTAATCTTATTATCTTTATCAGCAATATCAATTTTTAATTGTTCATAGTCTTCTTTTTTAGGAGATTCTAAAAGTTTCTTATAATTTTCCTTAATTTCAGCATTTAATTTATTTATTTCAGCATTTAATTTGTCTTTATCAGCCTGTAATTGTTTAATCTCAATAAGTTGAAGTTCCAATTTATTATTCAACTCACTAATAATAACACTCTGATTATTAATTTTAACATTTAAAGCTTCATTATCAGTTTTTAAACTATTAATAATAACACTCTGATTATTAACAGTATTATTTAACTCATTAATAATACTATTCTGATTATCAATTTTAACATTTAAAGCTTTATTAGAGTCTTCTAAGTTTTTAATATCAATTTCTAATGATTTAATCCTATTAGATTGAGTAAGCTTAGAATATTCTAAATCTTTAACTCTTTTATCTAATTGAGTATTATTATCTTTTAACTGTTGAATTTCATTAGATTGTTTAATATCATTATCTTGTAAAGCTTTAATTTCAA
>JAKSUE010000042.1 GCA_024409165.1 archaeon | reverse complement strand
AATGTTTAATAATAAAAGATTATTAAAATTATTAAAATTAAAAGTATTAGAATTAAAATTATTAAAATTAAGATTATTAAAATTAAAATTATTAAAATTAAAATTAATTATGGAGATTAAAAATGCCAATACCTGAATTACTTGCACCAGCTGGATCTTATGAAACATTTGTTGTTGCTGTTAATGCTGGAGCAGATGCTGTTTATATTTCTGGTGAGAGATTTGGAGCAAGAGCTTTTGCTAAAAACTTTTCAATAGATGAAATTGAAAAAGCAGTTGAATATGCTCACCTTAATGGAGTTAAAGTCCATGTGACTGTTAATACATTAATTAATAACTTTGAAATTGTTGATGTTATAAGATACTTATTTAAATTATACAAAATAGGAGTAGATGCTGTTATTGTACAAGATTTAGGGATAATTGAAATTATTAAAAATCTTATTCCAGGTCTTGAAGTTCATGCTTCAACTCAAATGACTTTAAGTGATTATAATTGTGTATTATGGGCTGTGGAAAACGGAATTAGTAGAATTGTTTTCCCTCGTGAAATAAGTGTTGATAAAATCGCTGCAATTCAGTCTAAACTTGAAAAACAAGGACTTGAAATAGAACTTGAGGTATTTGGTCATGGTGCTCTTTGTTATTGTTTTAGTGGTAATTGTTATATTTCTTCTTATAATAGTGGACGTAGTGGTAATAGAGGGGCTTGTGCACAACCTTGTCGTAAACAATACAAATTAAAATATAAGAATTATAATGTAGGAAATGGATTCCTTCTTTCAACCCATGATTTAGCTGTTTACAAAGGTTTAGATAAACTTGAAGAAGCAGGAGTTTATTCTCTTAAATTAGAAGGTCGTATGAAATCTTCAGATTATGTTGGAACTATTGTTAATGCATACAGACACTTAATTGATGGTGCTGAAGGTGAAGAGAAAGAGAAATATGAACAAGATTTATCACTTGTATTTAATAGACAATTCACAGATGGATATATCCTTAATCAAAAGCCAGGTGATGTTTTAGGTAGAGAAAGCTCAGGACACGAAGGAGTTTATATTGGAAAAATCTCATCTAAAAAAGGAGAAACAATTGTAATTGATAAAGAAAACAAAGACCATAAAATAAATCTTAATATTGGAGATGGAATCGGATTTAAATATAAAGATAAAATCAAAGGAATTTACATTGACAATATCATTGAACAAACTGATAATTATATAAAACTTGATACCACTCGTAATGTTCGTGAAGGAGATAAAGTATTCCTTAGTTATTCAAAAGTAACTCATGATGAACTTAAAAAGTTTAATAACACAATAATTAGACAACATATTCCAATATCATTAGATATAAGTTGGAATGAAAAATTAAATCTCATTATTAATGCAAAATTCAATATAGAAAACAATATTCAAAAATTTAATTATATCTCTGAAATTCAAGCTGAAAAAGCAGAAAAAAGACCAATTTCAAAAGATGATATTATAAAACAACTATCTAAAACAGGAGATACTCCATTTTATATAGAAAATATTGAAATAAAACATATGCCAAAGAATATTTTCATACCAATTGGAAAACTCAATAAAATGAGACGTAATGTTTTAGATAAAGCTGTAGAATTATTATTAGACTATTACAAACCAAATAAAGAGGATATTAAAGAAACAAGAAAGATTACTAATAAATTTATTAAAGAATATAATTCTTATGGAGATATACAAATTAAAAATGAAGATTTAGAATTAGGTGCTTTTGTAGATAACATTGAATTATTAAAAGAAACTCAAAAATTACCTATTAAAAATTATTATTTTGACCCTTCATTTTCATTTAATAGTCAAGAAGAATACTTTGAAAATATTGAATCTCTTTTAGAAGAAGCTTATTCAATTGTTGATAAAAAGAATAAAAAGAACAACTCAGATCAAAGTAATTTAATTTTAGTATTATCATCATTCATATCAGATGAAGAAATTGAAAAAATAAGTAAAATTATAGAATCATTAAATGAAAAAGACATAAACATACCAATCATGTATGATACTCCTGGAATAAGTAAAAGCTTTAAGAATAGTAAAATCTATGGAAATCATAATTTAAATGTTTGGAATAGTTATAATGTTAAAAATTTATCTGATTCTGGATTTGATAGTGTAATGGTATCTGGAGAGTTATCTAATGAAGAAATAAAAGAATTAGTTTCTAAATACCAATACATAAAAGATAAAGATACAGAAATAAGTATGATTGTTCAAGGAAATCTTGAAGTTATGAGTAGTAAAGATGACTTTTCTAATTTAAATGAAGGAAGAGACTTTATAATTAATGATTCTTCAGATTATGCTATTTTAGAAGATCAAAAAAGAAAGAAATTCAAATATAAAGTAGTATTTGATTATAATAAACACAGCCACTTTATTAATAAAGATTGTTTATGTTTAATTAGCGATTTAGAGCTTATTAAGGAAATTGGAGTTGATACAATCATTGTAGATTGTAGATTCTCAAGTCCAAAATATTCATCAACAATACTTTCATTATATGCACAAGCATTGAAGATTAATAAAGTAAACAAAGATTATGATTTATACTTATTTAGAGAACAAATTGAGTCTTTAACCTTAAGTAGACTTAATAAAGGAAACTTTGTAAATGGAAGACTTCATGAAAATTAAAATAATAATTTAGATTAAAATTATAATTTAAATTAAAATAAAACTAAATAAAAGAATAAAATAATAAAATAAAAATTAACTGCATTAAAAGGAGATAACATGAAAATACCTGAATTACTCGCACCTGTTGGATCTGCTGAGCATCTTAAGATTGCTATTTTATCTGGTGCAAGCTCAATTTACTTATCTGGAGAAGAATTTGGAGCAAGGAAATATGCAGAAAACTTTAATATTGCTGAGATTAGAGAAGCTGTGAAATATGCTCATCTTTATAATGTGAAAGTTTATGTTACTGTGAATACTCTTATTAAAGAAAATGAATTAGGGAAAGTAAGTAAATATTTACTTCAATTATATGAAATTGGAGTCGATGCAGTTCTTATTCAAGATATTGGGCTTATAAAAATTATTAAGGAAAATATTCCTAATTTAACAATTCATGCTTCAACTCAGATGAATATTCATAATATTGAAGGAATTAAATGGGCTAAATCTCAAGGGATTAAAAGAGTTGTTCTTCCAAGAGAAATAGAAATGAATGAATTGAAAGAACTTATTGAATATGCTCATAGTGAGGATATTGAGATTGAAATATTTGCTCATGGGGCTTTATGTTACTCTTATTCTGGACATTGTTTAATGTCTTCATTCCAAGGTGGTAGAAGTGGAAATCGTGGAACTTGTGCTCAACCTTGTAGGGAAGCTTATGAATTAATTATAAAAGATAGTGCTGGAAGAGAAAAGATAATTGATTCAAAAAGTGAAGGTAAGTATATTTTATCTCCAAGAGACTTATCATTATTTGAAAACTTATCAGAACTTGCTAATTTAAATGTTGATAGTATAAAAATAGAAGGACGTATGAGAAGTAAGGATTATGTTGCTACTGTTATAAGTAACTATCGTCAAAGATTAAATGAATTAAAACATGATAGAAGTTCTCAGATTTTAAATCAAAGCATTAAGAATGCTGAAAAAAGAACAAAAAACAAGCAGATTAAAAATTATGATAAGAAAAAACAAGAAGATAGAGAAAGAATTAGAGAGTTAAAAAGAGAACAGAAATTAAAATATAAACAATCTATCGAAGAATTAGACCTTGTTTTTAATAGAGAGTTTACAACTGGCCATTTAATACCTAAGAATAAACAGGACATAATGAATAATAAAAAGCCAGGACATAGTGGATTGTATATTGGTGATATTCATAGATACAATGAACAGACTCAAGAGATAATGATTTCACTTCATGATAATCTTATAACAATTCCTGAAAAGGGAGATGGGCTTTTAGTTGAGATTAATCCTAATAATCAAAATGATGATATGAAAGAAGATGTTAGAGATAAGAAAACTAAAAGAGATAAACAAAAGAATATTAGGAAAAATAAAGGTAGAAAAGGTAGAGATAGAAATAATAAAGATACTAATAAGGATAATAATAAAGATGAAAATAGACGATTTAAGACTTATGGATTTGATATTTCTGCAAAACCTGTGATTAAAGATCCAAAGGATAAACATTGGAGAAAACGGGAAAAAGATAGAGATATAAAACAGAGATTACTTGTTGTTAAGAAAGTAAGGGAGAATAAAAGGGTTCCTGTTGAACTTAAGAAGGGAGATAAAGTTTATCTTACAAAAAGGAATTCTTTAAGTAAGAATGTTAAAGATTTGATTAATGATAAATCAAAACAAAGTTATAAGAGTTCTGTTCTTGAACTTTACTTTAGAATTGATGAGAATAATTGTCCTAATTTAAAAGGAAATGTTAAATTAGATAATGGAAAGACAATTACTGTAAAGGTTAAAGGAGATAAATGGGAAGAAGCTATTAAGAAGCCAGTTTCTGGTGAAGTTATTAAAAAACAGATTCTTAAGATAGGTGATCTTCCGTATTATATCAAAGATATTAAGATTAATTTGAATAGTAAAAGATTATTTGCCCCTATGAGTGAGATAAATAGTCTTAGACGAGAATTCTTTGATAAATTAGAAGAAGAGATTGTGAATAGTTATAAACCTTCTGAAAGTGATTTAAAAGAAGCTAAAATAAATATTAAAGAATTTAATGATAAATTAAGTAAAAAGAGCGATGATAAAAACTTGAATATTGAAGAAGATGATTCTGCAAAAAGTTTAGCTATTTATATTAATGATTTAGATGTTTTAGAGTATTTAAGTACTGATAAAAATAATTTCTTAAAAGATGGAAGTGCTCTTTATGATAGAGTATATCTTGAAATTCCATCAGATAAGAAATTTGAGGATATTATAAAAGATAATATTGAGAATTATAATCCTTTAAAATCTAAAAAGATTAATGTTAGTTATTGTGTTAATTTCTTAAAAAAAGCTATTTTATTATCTAAAAATAAGAATTATAATTTAGTTTGGAAGTGGCCAGATATATGTCATAAGGATACAAAGGAATCTTTGATTCAAATTTTAGGAATTATTAATAAAATGGATTTAGATATTGATGTGATGACTAGTTTAATTGGAATGGATGATGAATTAAAAGATAAGTTTGGTGTTAAAGTTTATGGAAATTATCCATTAAATGTATTTAATATAGAAACTGTTCAAGAATTAGATAAATTTGAGTGTTTGTCTATATCTCCTGAGTTATATAAAGGAAATATAACAAAATTACTTGATGATTATAATAAATTAAAATCTGAAGGAATCATACTTCCAAAATTAGAATTTTTGGTTCAAGGAAATATTGAATCTATGATAAGTAGAAAAGATATAATTTCTAAGAAACAATTAAAATTAATTGAAAGGAATAAAAATAAGGATAAGAATAATGAAAACAGTTTTTACTTGAAAAATAGGAAGAATCAGTATTATCCAATTAAAACAAACATTAATGATGATAATTTAGTTATATTAAATAGTGAGGAATTATCATTAATTGATGAGATAAAATATTTGAAATCACACGCTCTCTCACAATTCGTAATAGATAGTAGGTGGAGAGATATTAATTATATAAAAGAAATAGGAATTATTTATAAACAAGTTATTAATAATGATGATGAAGATGTTGATATTGGTCTTTATCAAGATGTAATTAATAAGTATTGTGATAATATAACAAAAGGAAATTTCACTACAGGTTTAAAATAATTGAGGTAATTTAAATGAATGGAGCAAATTTACAAAGTATTAAAGGAATTGGAAATAAATTATCTGAAAAAATAATTTTAAGTTTAGGTGGGGAAGAGGAACTTAACAAGGTTATAGAGGATGTTGATTTAGAAAGACTTACAGCTATTGAAGGGATAAGTCAGAGAAAAGCTATTGAGATAATGAATCAATTACTTGGAAACCCTGCTCAAAAATTCCTTAAAAGTGAAAGGGCTTTTCAGTTATATGAAGAGATAATTGAAAAGATTGTTAGATATTCTAATACTAATTATTCAAAGAATAGAATTTTACTCCTTGCTCCTGTAAAAAATGAAGATTTGATTAATGAAAGATTAGAATTTATTGAATCTGCAAAAGAAACTGTGAGTAAATTACCTCGAAATGAATTAAAGAAATTAATGAGGAATTTAGATAATCCTAAGGAAAATAAAGCTAACTATGATGGAAGTAAAGTTATTTTAACTGAAAGCTTTGAAGATAGTGATTATTTAATGGATCTTGGATTGAATAAATATTATCCTATTATAACTGCTTCTGATTCTCCATTATTCCAAGAGGAGATTCGTAGTTATGAATTTATATTTTATGTGTACTCTCAAGGATTTTTAGACTTTGGTGGTGCAAGTAATATAATAATGATTAATAAGGAAGCAGAACCTTATCAAATAGTTCCTGAAACAATATTAGATTATTTTAAAGAAAATATGGAATTGTTTAAGACTGTGAGTGAAATTAGAAAAATTAGAGGTATGGGAAGTTTGTGTGAGGATGTTGAGATAATCCTTAATGAACTTGATGATTATAAACTTGAAGAGATTGATTTAGATAAGATTGTTGAAAATGAAAAGCTTGATATAGATTACAAGTTGAAAGAAACAATAGAAAATATAGACCTTCAAGGAAATGAAATACTTGAGCTATTAAACAACAACTTACCTCCAAAGATTGAAAAAATATTTGAAGAAATATTAAGTAAATCAAAAGAAAATATTAAATCAAAATCTGGAATTGATTTTGACCCATTTATTAAAAAATATCCTATTGAGATAGATGATGTTGAACTTGAAAGAGTGAAATTAGAAATAGTATCTAATCAAGAGAATAATTATTTTGATAAGAAGATTAAAGCTGCAGAACATTTAGCATCTATTAAAAATTTAGTGGAAGATGAATTAAGAGAAGCTATTGAATTTGATTATGAATTTGCATTAGGATGTTTTGCATATGAATATAAATTAAATACTCCTATATTTTCAGATACAATTGAATTAGATGGAGCTCTTCATTTAGATTTATGTTTAAAAGAAGATTATGATGATAATATTCAAAGAGTGAATTATAAATTAACAAAAGATGAAAATGTGGCTTTACTTACAGGGGCTAATAGTGGTGGTAAGACAACACTTTTAGAAACAATAAGTCAAATAGGAATAATGTCACATATTGGACTTCCAGTTCCAGCAAGATGTGCAAAAATAAAATTACTTGATGAAATTTATCATT
The DNA here is from genome assembly GCA_024409165.1 of archaeon. GTDB lineage: Archaea > Methanobacteriota > Methanobacteria > Methanobacteriales > Methanobacteriaceae > Methanobrevibacter. The sequence goes on along the minus strand of JAKSUE010000042.1, from coordinate 1,487 downwards.
TTTCAAAGAAAAGATCTTTAGATGCTGGAGCTTTTGAATCTTTCCTTAATGTATTTATGCCAATTGTAACAAGTAAATCTGAAAAATTGGTTTTATTAGATGAACTTGAAGGTATAACTGAACTTGAAGCTGCTGTTAAGATTATTTCTAGTTTTATAGAAATGATACAAGAAACAGATTCTTATGCAATTATTGTAACTCATATGGCAAATGAATTAATGAAGTATACTAAAACTAGAGTTGATGGTATTGAAGCTACAGGTTTAGATGAAGATTATAATTTAATTGTTGATAGAACACCAAAAATGAATTATTTAGCAAGAAGTACACCTGAATTAATTATAAAAAGAATGTATAAACATTCAAGTCCTGAATTAAAAGAAGTTTATGGTAAAATATTAGAGAAATTTAATTAAAAAAAAGATTTAATCGCATCAATGATTAAGTAATAACTTATTTTAAAAAGTATTTTGCCCGTATACTAACTCTCTTGCTTCACAGGTAGTTTACCCTTTCCTCCACGAGTAACCCTCGAAACAGGCAGCCTATCTGATGCCGGGTTTCTTCTAATCATAGACAGCTCAGCTTCCCTCATAAAAGGACCGTAAGCACCAGTCATATAAAATGATGCGACATTAAATTATCTATAAAACTTAGTATAAATAAGTTTTTATTAATAAAAAAATAGTTTTTTATATATTTTAGATAATTAAAATAAATTATGAAAATAAAAATAGTTCGTAAAGTATAAAACTAAATAATTTTAGATAAAAAAAGGCTGGCAGCAAAATGAAATTCCCATAGACCGAAACCCATAGTACACAAACAAAACGCGAAAAGACTTAACTTCTGGGATCGAAACGAGACCAGGTGTAACCCCAACGCTATGACCGCCAAGCCAGTGAGTATGAATAAATGATAAATGATAAGTATAAAAGAGCTAGCAGCAAAATGAAATTCCCATAGACCGAAACCCATAGTACACAAACAAAACGCGAAAAGACTTAACTTCTGGGATCGAAACGAGACCAGGTGTAACCCCAACGCTATGACCGCCAAGCCAGTGAGTATAATAGATAATAAATAAATTGGATAAATCATGATTTTAAAAACGTACAACTTTCACCCTAACTGTTAACACCAAACCAAATCCTAATAATCATTAGGCATGTGCACCAAAATTCCAAGCACAATAAAAATTTCTTCAAATAACAAAGAAAATAAAGCAAGCGAACAATTGGAAGCAGCGGACTAAACAAATCGGAAAAAAACCTCTAAGCTTACATCCCTACCCCATCAAACGAGTCTTCTACTCGCGTTCTAAGCAATCTATTTTCAGGGGACACCTCAGGCTTAAGATGCTTTCAGCCTTTATCGTCCAGTGCGTAGCTGCCCAGCAATGCCTTATCAGACAACTGGTAAACCAGAGGCACCGACAACTCGTTCCTCTCGTACTGGAGCCACCTTCCCCTCAGACTACTAACACA
>JAKSUE010000041.1 GCA_024409165.1 archaeon | reverse complement strand
ACACTACTAGAATCAATAACAATAACAGGAACTAAAGAATTAACAGTTACATCAATAAGATCTATGCCATTAGATGAAGTCCAAACGCTTTCATTAGCACTTACAAAATTAACAACACAATCATCCCAAGAACCAGCAACACTACTATTTAACTCAATAGCAAAATTACCAGTAGTTTCATTAATAATTCCACTAAATTCAATTCCATTAACAGTTACAGTGATGTTACCTTTTGGAATGTTACCATTTATATCAGAGATGTTACCTTTAATAAACATTGTTTCATTAACTTTAGCAGAAACACTTTTAGAAGCATCTTCAATAATTATATTAATATTAGCAGTTGAAATATTAAATACTAAAGTAGTATTAGATGGATTATAATTATCTCTATTATAACTAAAATTACCTCCAAGATATTCAAATTTTATAGAATAAATACCTGCTTCACTAAATTTGAAATTTAAAGGAATTTGACCATTTACTAAAGTAAAAATCTTATTTTCGACTTCATTTCCATTTTTATCAAAATAAGTTACTTTAACATAATCACCAGAAACAAGATTATTATTTTTAGTATCATTTACATAAAGAATAACACCATAATCAACATTAACTACTCCTTTTGAAATAATTTGATTAAAACTAATTAAAGTATCAACTTTACTTACATTCCAGTGAACAGTAGCATTAGCTAAACTTAAATCATTATGATTATAGATTAAAAGAGTATTATAAATACCTGCATTAACTAAATTAACATTTTTAAAATCAACTTTTATTTTATTACCATCAAGATAAGTTAAAGAACTATATTTATTATCAGTTTGAGTAGGTGGAATTAATAAAATAACTTCATCACCAACATTTCCATTATTAATAGTTACTGAAATATTTACAATATCCCCATAAGATCCTTTAACATAAACATCTTCAATAGTAGGTAAAATCTTGTTAAATTTTAAATATTTATTAGGAGTGCTCCAAAGTACCTCTTCACCATCAACAAATAAAGAAGCAATTATAGAAGACATATCATAATACTCATAATTAGAGGTGTTAACTGGAATAATATAATGATATTTACCATCTGCACCAATTGATACTGAGTTAGTTAAAACACCATCAATAGAGTTATCACCATGATTTAATAAGAAAAGTTTTATTTCACCATCAATATAAGCATCTAAAATAACTTCAATATTAACAATATCTCCCCTGTAACATTCATAATTATTTGGAATTAAAAGAGAAGCAGATTGTAATTTACCAGTTAAAATAGTTGGATTAGAATTACCTTCATATTTAACACCTACTGATATAGCAGATTTTATAGGTTCATCAAATTCATAAATAGAAGTATAATAACCGGTATGCTCATAATCAATAGCTATAAGATCTTGACTTAAAAGTTCTTCGCCATCAATGATAAATACAAAGTTTTCACCATTTACGCTTAAACCACCAGTACTTACTTTAGCAAATAAATCATAATAATCTTCTGTAGCACCTAAAGTATTATTATTTAAAACAACAATTTCAAGATTAGTAATATCTCCACCATTGTTAATAATTGAGGCAGTTTTTCTATTAGAATTAGAAGAATAAACAGTTAATTTAGAATCTTTAGTTAATCTAATATCACAATCCCCATCATTATCAATAAAAGATACATTATTAAGGATTAAATTAGAATTAAATACTAAAATACTAAAATCACCATTAGAACGAGTGAAAACTACATTATTAATTATCACATTAGAATTAGAAATATTAAATATAGAAACTAAATTAGAACCATCAATTATATGACCATTACCATTAATAGTTAAATCACCTTTAATTTCTACAATTTTACCACTATCGCCTCCTTGATAAATATAATTTTTATTTAAATCAAGAGTTTTACCACCGCTAATAGCTCCATCAATATCATTTTGTAAATCTGTGAAGCTACTTAAAACAGCATTGACATTATTCACCTTACTTGAATCAACTGTATAATCAACACTACCAATATCAACATTATCAACATTATCAACATTAATACCCTTATTAACATTATTAATATGGTTAATAGTATTAATATCATTAATATTATTAACAGTGTCATTAACAGATACAAAATCCATATTTAAATTATTAGTATTATCTGAAAGTTCATTAGCAGAAACAGAACCTAATGAAATAAGTAAAACAAAAGATAATACCAAAATAGGAATTATTTTACTTTTTGTCATGACTAAATTCTCCATTTTTATTTATGCAATAAAAATTTAATTTTACATGCACACTGAAATAAAGAGAGTGAGAGAATGTACATGCCATTCTAGTTTATTTATTTACAATCAAACCATACCACTATAAATAAATAATAAGATTCATGTTAAATGTAATGAGTAAAAGAATATGTAATTAAAAAAAGATAATGTATGATTATTTAACATGAAAGATTTATTAATTCTACAATTATAGAAAAAATTACTATTTATCTTATCACTAGAATTCATTAGTACTAATTTTTATAAAATTAGATACTCAAAACTTAACACATACATCATTTTTTAAAATTTATCAAAAAAATAAATTTTTACATAAACTTATGAGATAGTTTATTTAAAGGAGTATATAAACCTATGGGCTTTAAATTGCAAATAGGTTTACTATATAAAACTATACATAAAATAAAAGAATTTTATAAGTTATTTTTAATAATAAGTTTACTATACATTAACACATCAAAAATAAAGAATTAAAAAAAGTTAGTTATTAAAATAAATAAAAATTTGGAAAAATAAAATAATAATAATTAAAAATTAAGTAAAACTTAATTAATAATTATATAATTACACTAAAAATTTATTAAATTGGTTACAGTAAATCTAAATAATCCAATTCCATCTGCACCAACAACTATAGCATTATTACAGTCAGTGGTTAATTCAGAAACAGATAAAAGAGTAGGATTATCATCATTTTTATAACCTTGTAATCCAACCCAAAGTTTAGCATTACCATTAATTTCTTTAACAAAAGCTTTAGTGGTTGATTTAATCCATGTACTAGACTCATGATAATTGCCTTTATAAACCATAGGACAAATAATATCAAGATATTTGGATAAAGTAGCAACATCTTGACCATATGTATATTCATTATAAGTCATTTTAGAGTCATATTTAAAAATTTCAGGCATTACTGCAGCAGATAGTAGAATATTTGGATTTATTGATTTAATAGCTACAGAAAATTGTCTTGTAAATTCGGAAACCGCATCAGTTTTGCTTTGATTTCCATAACCTCCATAAAAACTGTTACTTGGATCTCTTAAATAATCTAAGTGTATACCAGCAATTCCATCAATCTGAGCTATTTTCTTAGCTAAATTAATACGATTATCAAAAACTTCTTGATTTAATGAACCATCCTCAAGTGTAGGATGAATCCAATCATCTCCTTCATGGAATACTTCAAACCATGCATGGACTTTAACACCATAAGGTTTTCCAGCATTGATTAATTTTGGTAACTTAGTATAAATAGTATTTTCATCAACATATAAGAAAATATTCTTAATATTATGTGAAGCTAATTCTTTACAAACAGCACCATAATCACGATTATTAAGGTCAGAACCCCAGACCCAAATAGCTCCATTAACCTTTTTAGAAAGGTTAGTTCTACAAATTAAAACATTTACACTTTTAGTATTAGAATAATAATATGAAGTGCCTTTAAAAGTTATTGTAGTTTTATAAGTCTTTCCAATTGTTAAAGTTTTAATTAATAATTTTGCTTTACCCTTTGAGTCAGTAGTTGATGAATAAGTTTTACCATTGATTTTAAAGTAAACTTTTTGTTTAGATAAAGCTTTTCCAGCTTTAGTTTTTAAATAAACAACTAAATAATCACCTTTAACAACATCAGTACTAACAACAGATAAAGTAGTGGAAGTTTTAATTACTTTAACAGTTACAGTTTTACTGGTGGAATAGTAATAAGAGTTTCCTTTATAAGTTATTTTAGTTTTATAAGATTTTGCAGTTAGTTTTTTAATAGATAAAAAGGCAACTCCTTTTGAATTAGTAGTTGTAGTGTAAGTTTTACCATTGATTTTAATATAAACTTTTTGATTTGCTAAAAGTTTAGAACTTTTAGTTTTAAGAGTAACATATAATCCAGTACCTTTAACTACAGTGAGATTTTTAACAGTTAAACTTGTACTTGTTTTAACCACTTTAGTATTAAAAGTTTTACTTGAACTTACATAATGATTATTTCCAGCAAATTTAACAATAGTTTTGTAAGTTTTACCTGCTGTTAATGTAAGTTTTAATTGTGCTAAACCATTAGCATTTGTGGTTTTAGTATAAGTTTTACCATTAATTTTAATTGAAACTTTAGTATTAGCTATTGCTAAACCATTAGCATCCTTAAGATAAACATTTAAGTAGCTACCTTTTGCAACTGAAGTACTTGAAACAGTGATTTTAGTTTTTGTAGTACTAATTTTAAGATTAGAACTTGCTTCAGAAGCAGCAAACTGTTCATCTCCTTCAAAAGAAGTATAAACAATATAATCTCCTTTAACTAAACCAGTAACTACAAAAGTAGCTAAACCATCTTCATTTGTAGTGTCATAAGATGCATAAACAATAGCCCTATTTTTCATAACCATAAAATTAATATCCTTATTAACTAAAGGATTTCCCTCATTATCATATAAATAAGCAGAATAAATCACTTTAGAATTAGGATAAGTAGAAACATCTTTAACAGTTATGGAAGAATTAGTTAAATTATCCGAAGAATTAATCTCATTAATACCAATAATATCATTATTAACATCAGAAACAACATCATTATTAACATCAACATCATTAGTTAATTCACAAGCAGAAATTGATCCAACACTAATAAAGAATAAAATCGCTAAAATTAAAGCGAATTTTAAATTTTTATAAATATTTTCAGCTCCATAAAGTAAAATATTTATTGTAATATAATTATATTAAGCATTATTTATAAATCTAGATAAAAAAATAAACCAATTTAAAAATAAGATTAAAATAAAAAATTAGTTAATTAAAATGCATTAATAATAATTAACAATATTTATTAACAATAGTAATTAACAATATTAATAATCTCATCTAAATTATCTTTTGATAAACAAGAAGTGTCTAAATTTTTAATTTCAATAGCTACTCCTTTTTCTTTTAAACGATTATAATTAGGACATTTAGTAATCATTCCATGATTATCAAGTTTAAATTTATTTCTAAGATTAAATGATAATGATTTATCCTCAGATGAGAGAATTACATTTATTCCTCTTTTATCTTGATGAATTACATTGTTTAAATTGTTTTTTAGATAATCACATGCTTTTAAAGTTTTATTTAAGTTTTCTTTTGCAAAATCAAGTTCTGTAGATATTCCTGTAGCTATGATGTTATTAATTTTAGATGTTTTTAAGATAAGTTTTGATTTATCAAATACATTTGTGTTGTTTGTTGTTATAAATCCACCATATCCCACATTGACTATTTTTGGAGAACCTGTTGAACCAATTATAATATCTGAGTAATTACCATTAGCTAATTTTTTACTGGAGTCTGAAATAGCTCCTGATGCATCTTCTACAAGCAAAATATTATTTTCATGACAGAACTTAGATATTTCTTTGATATTTTGTTCTGCTGTGTATCCTGCAAAACTTGTTAAAAATAGTGCATTTTGATTATTAGATAAGAGTTCTTTATTATTAATAGTATTATTGATAGCATCTTCAAGGTGGTTTATTTCTATTAAACCTTGATTGGTTTTAATTGTTATAATTTCTTTATTTAAGAAATTAGCTATTTGTTTAAAACCATTCCATGCGCCTTGATCTGGGATTAAAATAGCACCTTCAATTGAATTCATAGCTGTTAAAATAGCTGCATTACCACTATTTACAAGCTTACATTCAGTATGATTTGTGAGATTACATAATTTTTCTTCAGCTATTTTTGAGTAATCCTTTTTATCTTCACCTATAGCTACTTTAGACATAGCAATTTGGGTTTCTTTTGAAGGTTTTTTGAATTTTAAATCCATATTAAATCTCCTTTTATAGGTTTATTATTAAAATAACACAACATTTCTAAAAAAAAATGAATTATTTTTTAAAATAACTATCTAATGTTGTTTGTTTAGTATGTAACATTTCATTTAATAAGTCGCTTTGTTTTACATATTTACTGATTGGGATTTTAAGTTTTGTTCCACAGTATGCTACAGCTTCTTTTAAGGTTTCAAATTCTTTATAAGGTTCATTCATTGCATATTTTACATTTTCTCTTACATTAAATACTCCAAGAGGAACATAACCAGAGTATGCTTCTCTAAGAACAATAACACCAGATTGGAGTTTTAATTTTGCTAATTTATCAAGAACTGCCATTTTACATGTGTAATAACATCCTCCAACAGAGGAGTATTCTTTTTTATCTGTGTTTGTTTCATAATCTGAAAATATGAGTTCTTCTTTACCTAAAATCTTAATAAATGCTTCCATCCATTCATATTGCCATTCTGTAGGAGTTAGGATAATTGCATAATAATTTTTTAAACTGGAAAATTCATAAACTCTATAAGTGTCTAAAAGAGGATAATGACGGACTTCTCTTAAGAGATTATCAGCTATTGTACTGTCACATGCTGTGATTGACCAACGAGTTGGGACTAATTTTCTATTCTTTTTAAGACCAAATGCACCAACAGAGAATGCTTTTTGCATAGCTGAGAATGGAACATCTTTATTATGTAAGTTCATAACTGCTTCTTGAGCTCTTAAATCTGTGTCATAAAAACTCTTTTCAAGCTGTTTATCCCATCTTACAGCATCAATATCAAACTTTTCAATTACAGCACTTGGTCCATGGGGAGTGCTATCTTCACTAAGCATAGATCCTCTTGGTCTTGAACCAAAAGTCGCCTCACTATCAATTGATTTTGAAGCTAAAGATATATCTTGAAGTTTTTCAACAAAAGGGTTTTCTAAATCAGTGATTTTAATTAATTGTTTTCCACGAACAAGATTCATCCTATATCCAATAATATCTTCTTGAGTCTTGTTTTGAGCAATCCAGGACTCTGGAGAGTCCATAATATAGGTATCTCCTACTTGAGGAACCATCATAGGTCCTGCATAAACTTTAGGATAAGACCAACGTCCAATAAAAACAGAAGGTGGTGTACTACCATCTAAATCCTTACCTACACTAACTGATTTCATTTGAATATTTTCAGTTAATTTAGCTAAATAAGCATTTTTAGTGGTTTTGGACCTTTTAGGATTATTCTTTAATTTTTGATATTTATTAGATTTAGATACCATATTACTCATTAAAAATAATTAAATTAATTAAACTAAATTAAAATAGAAAAAATAAATAAAGACTAAAAAAGAAAAAAAGAAAAAATAAAGCTTAAATCAAAGATTTAAGCGAATTCAATAGTTGCAGTTGGTTTATCACTAATAGATAAAGCAACATGAGTAACTTCAGGAACTTCAGCACTAATTCTTGAAGAAATAGTTTTAAGAACTTCCCAAGGTATTTCAGGTACAGTTGCAGTCATTGCATTTACAGATTGGATTAATCTAACAACAACTAAGTAACCGAAGTCTCTGCTACCTTCTTTAACACCAGTAGCTTTAGTGTCAGTTAAAACAGCAAAGTATTGCCAGAGCATCTCATCTAATCCTGCTTTTTTAATTTCATCTCTCACAATAAAGTCTGCAGCTCTACAAATAGCTAAGTTTTCACGAGTAAGAGGTTCTAATACTCTAACAGCTAAACCAGGACCTGGGAAAGGTTGTCTGTGTACAAGTTCATCAGGAAGACCTAATTCAGTACCAACAGCTCTTACTTCATCTTTGAATAAATCAATTACAGGTTCGCAAAGTTCTAAAACCATACCACTTGGTAAAGTTGCATTATGGTGAGATTTAATTTTACCTTCAGTTTCAATTATATCTGGTGCAATAGTACCTTGAACTAAGAATTTAGCATCAATAGCTTCTGCTTCTTTTTCAAATACTTCAATAAATACTCTACCAATAATTTTTCTTTTTTCTTCAGGATCTTTAACTCCTTCAAGTTCAGATAAAAAGATATCAGAAGCATCAACATATTTAAAGTTAGTTAATCTTTCTTCAAAGATTCCACAAACTTGTTCAATTTCTCCTTCTCTAAGTAAACCGTGATTTACAAAAACAGCAGTTAAATTATCACCAATAGCTTCACTTACGAGAACAGAACATACAGAACTGTCTACACCACCAGATAAAGCAATAACTGCTTTTTCATCACCAATTTGATCTTTAATTTTTTTAACAGATTCATCAATAAATTCTTTTGGATTTATCATAAAAATACCTCATATCATATAATATATATTTATTTAAAAACCCAAGAATTAACTTAAAGTTTATACTATTTCGGTTATTCCTCAGAATAAGAGACATAATAAAAATATTAGGTTATTCTTTAGGACCTAAATTTAATATTTAGTTAACCAAATCCATAACAAATAGTTTAAAATACTAAATATATCATTAATTAAACACTAAATCTATTCGTTAGAATCAAAGTCTTCTACAAATTTCATTAAAATACCATCTAAACTGTCTTCAATTTCAGAGTTAACAGTTTCCATGATATCATCATATTTAATATAAGCTTCAATTTTAATTGCTTTTTCACCAATACCAGAAATTCTGAATTTTTGTTCTTTATCACCAATTAAAACATCCACAGATTTTCTTTTTAAGTCAGCTTTGTTATCTAATGCTTTTTTTCTAAAATCATCTACATTCTCAAACATTTTAATACCTCATAATTAATCA
>JAKSUE010000040.1 GCA_024409165.1 archaeon | reverse complement strand
CACTGATTTGTACATCGGTTGTAGCACTGTTGTCTTCGCTATAGATGACTTTATTAATTCCTAAATACATATTATATAATGTTATAAACTATAAAGTAATTAACCTTATAAACCTATTCATTTAATTACTTTTTAATTTATAAAACAACAATTAAAAATTCTTTAATGTGAAAATATGAGAGCTGCAGTTATTGGATTAGGTGTAGAAGGTAAAAAAGCATTTAAATCACTTATTAAACACGGTTGGAGTGTTTATGCATGTGATAATAATGTTAATATTAATTATACAGATTTACCACTACCTTTAGCTGGTGTTAAACTTGATTCTAAAAGTAAAAGAATGAATATTGTAACTGAAAATATCACTTTAGATTTAGGTTATAATGATGTAGATCAAGTTAATCAATGTGATGCTATTGTTATTAGTCCAAGTATGTGGAAAAGTGATGTTGCAGAAATATATAAAGAATCTGGAAGATTACTTTGTGATGTGTTAAATAAACATAAAGATATTTACACAATTGGTGTCACAGGAACCAATGGTAAAACCACTTCTGTCACTATGATTAAAGAAATCCTTGAAAATGAAGGTAAAACCGTACTTGTAGGAGGTAACGGTGGTGGAGGTTTCGATGGTTACTATGACCTCATATTAGAAGCTAATGAAAGAGCTAATGAAATTGATGTTATTCTTGTTGAAGTCTGTGATATGACTGTAGAATTCTGTAAATACTTCTTTGACTTTGATATAATTGCATTAACTAATATGGGTAATGACCATATGAATGTACATGGTTCAATTGAAAACTATAAAAACTCTCTTAAAAATTTCTTTAAAGATAAACAAATTGTTATAGATAAAAATCAAATCTTTAATGATGAATTTAAAAAAATAGCTAAATCAACAATAGAGTATGATGCAAGTACTTTTGATTTAAAACTCTTTGGAAACTTTAATAAACATAATGCAGACCTTGCAACAAAAGTCTCACAAACAATTAAATCAGATAAAATTAAACCTATTAAAGATTTAACTATTAAAAATACATTAGAAAACTTCAAACCTGTTTTAGGTCGTTTAGATGTTCTTAAACTTAATGATACAAAAATCTATATTGGTAAAGCAGATAACTCAGATGCAATTAAACCAATTTTAAAAGAAGAAAAGTTCTTTGCTTGCTTTATAGGAACGCCAAGACTTAATGAAGAACACAGATTAGATATTCTTAATGAAGTTGTTAAAGCAGACCCTAATTACATAATCATATTCCCAGGTCTTGAAAAAACCTTAGACCATTGTCTTAATAGATTAAAAGAATTAAATTATAAAGGAATTGTCAAAACAGCTCATAATCTTGATGAAATCATTGAATATGTTGCAGAATTCTCACATGAACCTGCAATTTTCATAGGTGGAAATGGTCAAGCACATATCATAGAAATTCAAGAAAGACTAAGAAATCTTATAGAAAGATGTAATTAATTCATTTATTAATCATCATTAAATAACTAAAATAGTTAAAATAACCAAAAATTTAACTCAAATTAATAAATAAACAATTTAAACTAAATAACTAATACTTATAAAATTATTAATTCACAATAGGAAGTGTGTTTAAGTGAGCTCAAGAAGCTTATTCAAAAGAAAATCATTTTATATATTTATTGCATTAATTGTAATTTTACTTGTACTTGCACAATTTTCTTTTGCAGAAAATAATGTTTCAAATTCTGTTGATATTAAAAAAATATCTAAATATTCAGATGGAACTACTGTTTTTGCAGGAGATGAAATTATAGATAATAGTAAAGTTGATAAATTCCCTATAGTTACTAACCTTGGATTCTTAGTTGCACAAATTCAACAAAAAGACTTTTTAGGTAGTATGTTCTCTATAACTACAGGTGCGGTACCTGCTCCTGCAAAAGAGTTTGTTTATGGAAATGTAACTGAAGAAGGTTTAGTTGCTGACTTTGATGGTCCAGGTTATATTGAATTTAAAAATAACAAAATCTTTGTACATGCTCCTCAAGATTTTGTTTGGGGATATACTGATCCATACATCCAAGCAATAAGAACTGATGATGGTATTGACCTTATTAACCTTAGAACTAATAAAACTGTTGATCATATTGCAGGTAGTGATATTAGTAATGATACTATTGATGAAGATTACATCGCTAGTGGAGATGCTATAAAAGAATGGTATGACAAATATTCAGTTGTTGGTTCTAAATATAATTTACAATATTGTCTTGCTGGAATTAATGATGGAAGAAAATATATTGAACCTGAATTACTCATCGAAAAATTCCCAGAAGCTTATAAATACTCTAAAAAATACCCAGGAGGTTCTCCTGTAATGATTTACCAATGTAATTGTAAAGAAGTAGTTGTTGCTGATACTTACACTTACTTAGGAGACCACTCTGAATATGGTAATGATAACAGAGAATATAATGCTAAAGAATTTGTTAAAGGATGGAATGGTACTATAATTCCAGTTAATGCCACTGCTTGTGGTAGAGATGGAATTGGTTTTACAGCTGTTAAAGATGCTGAAGCTGAAGGAGGTTCTGCTACTCACGGAGTATGTCCATCAGCAAGAGCTTTAAGAAATGCTGTAATGGCATTAGGTATCCCATTACCTGTAGGTATGGATTCTGGTGAAGATGCTGTATTATTCGGTTACAGTCCAACTACAGGAATTAAAATAACAAATACTTATGATTATCCTATTAAAATCATAATGAGTACTGAAGGTAGTGGAACTGGTATGGCTATTTATTGTAAAGTAATAGCATTAATACCACAATAATATTTAATTCATTAATATACTAAGTTATTAATCTATTAATTTATTAATCCACTATTTATTAATACAACTGTTAAAATTAAAAATACATTAAAGGTGTAGTTATGGTGAAAGTTTCAGCTATTATAACTGCTGCTGGAAAAAACTCCAGAATGAGAAAAGATCAAGAAAATCTTAATATTCCATTGCAGAATAAATTAACACTTCCTTTAAATTCAAATAAATATAGTGAAACTATTATCGAAACTACTATCAATAATGTATTAAGTATATCAAATATAGACCAATGTATTATAGTACTTGGTCATTATAGTGATGAAATAATTCCACACATAAACAAAATAAAAGACCCTCGTATTAAAATTGTAAAAAACAATCCTATTGATGTAGGTCTATCAGTTTCTTTATTAAATGGTCTTAAAAATACAGACTCTGATATTGTCTTATGTGTAACAGGTGACCAACCAACAGTCACCACAACTACTTTTAAAAACATCTTAGATTATATATTAAACTCAAATAATCCAGAAAAAACTATTTCTATCCTCAGAAGACGTAAAACTGGTATTTTAGACACAGCTGAAGGATTAGGAATGCCATTTGCAGCATCAAGATTAAGTTTAATTGATTATCTTGATGGAGAAAATGATAATTTAAATCCTATTTTAAGAAGAATATTTGCAGATGGTTTTGAATTTTATGGAGTAGAAGAAATAGATTCTATTGAACTTATTAATATTAATCATTACGATGAATATAAATCAATTTTATAATCTATATACTTTATATAATTTATATAATTCTTATAATCTATTACTCTATTTATGTACTGTCTAAAACTATAATATTAAATAATAAATACTAAAAAATACAAATAAAAATACAAGTAAACAAGGTGAAATTATGGCTTCAAATGATAATATTAAATTAATTGAAGAACTTTGTATGACTCCAGGTATTTCTGGACATGAAGAAAAAATTGCAGCTATCTTAGAAAGAGAATTAAAAGATGTAGCTGATGATATTGAAATTGATAAAATGGGTAACTTTATAGCTACTAAAAAAGGAGCTGAAGATGGCCCTAAAGTTATGCTTGCTTCCCATATGGACGAAATTGGTTTGATGGTAAGATACATTGATGATAAAGGATTTATTAAATTCTCAACTATTGGTGGAATTAATGATCAGATGTTAATGAATCAAACTGTAACTATTCACAGTAAAACTGGTGATATTACTGGTGTAATTGGTTCTAAACCACCTCATGTTACTAAACCTGAAGAACGTAAAAAAGTAGTTCCTTCAGATGATATGTTTATTGATATAGGTGCTAAAGATAAAGAACAAGCTGAAGAAATGATTAGTATTGGAGACCCAATTACCTTTAAATCTTGGTTTGCAGAATTCCCTAACAACTATGTAATGGCTAAAGCATTAGATAACCGTCTTGGTTGTTATGTAATGTTAGAAGTTATGAAAAGAGTAAACTCTAAAGCTACTTTATTTGGTGTAGGAACTACCCAAGAAGAAGTAGGTCTTAAAGGTGCAAGAGTAACTTCTTATAAATTAGACCCTGATTATGCATTTGCTCTTGATGTAACCTTATCTGGAGATCACCCTGGAATTAAACCAGATGAAGCTCCTGTTGTAAGTGGTAAAGGTCCTGCTGTTATCTTAATTGATGCAAGTGGTAGAGGAATTATGACTCCTAAAGTCATCCGTGACTTATTAATCAACACAGGTGACAAATATGAAATCCCTTACCAACTTGAAGTAAGTGATGGTGGAACTACCGACGGTACTTCTATTCATTTAACTAAAGAAGGTATTCCAACTGGTGTATTATCTGTACCTACAAGATACATTCACACTACAGTTAGTGTAGCATCTTTAGATGATGTAGAAAGTACTATTGAACTTATTGTTAAAGCTATTGAAAGCTTAGAATAAGTTTATTACATCATTTATTAATAATTTATTAATAATTTATTAATTACTTATTAATTACTTATTAATTACTTATTGATTAATTATTTAGTAATTATTTATTAAATTATTTAATTAAGGATATTTTATCCTTATTTTAACTTTTTTTATAATATTATTTTTACATTTTTAAATAAAATATCGATTTTTAAAAAACTTTATTAACTAATCTTTACATAAATATTAATGTATCAAATTTCGTATGATTTTATAATATATTGCGAAATTAATAAGATAAAAATTAAATATAAGAAAGGGATAAAATGCAATTTAAAACATCATCTGCATCAAATAAAAAAATAGAAAAGGAGTTTAAGAATCTTAGAAAACAACTCTTAGATTTAACTTTAAGAAACCCTTTACTTAATTTTAAATCAAGAAATAAAACTTTAAGTATTATTAATCAAACTCCATCTAATGTTTATAAAACTCTTGTTTTAGAAAATAAGAAGATGCATTTTACTCCTAATAAGAAAGAAAGTCAAGATAAAATATCAAGAGCTCATGCTTTTATTTCACAAACTAAAGATATTTTCTCTAATATTGAAGGAGATAAGAGTTTAAAAGCAGATTTATCACCAAGTGAACTTCAAAAAAGACTTTTTTACATAGATCAACAAGCTAAGACTATGGTACAAGAGCAAGGTTATAACATTCTTTATATTGCTTGTGGTTTTGTTGAATGGTATGATAATAAGAAACCTAAACAAAAGAATTTAGCTCCTCTTATTCTTATTCCTGTTGAAATTGAACGTAAAAAAGTTGGAAATTCATTTTCTATTTCTTGGACTGGTGAGGATTTACAACACAATATATCTCTTGAAGCTAAACTTCGTGAAGAAGGTATTGAAATTCCTAAATTTGAAGCAGTTTCTTATATTGAAGGTGTAAATCAGTATTTACAATCTGTAAAGAAATCAATTTCAAGATTTAAAAATTGGGATGTTAATTCAAATGTAGCTTTAGGATTCTTCTCATTTACTAAATTTGTAATGTATAACGACCTTAATCCTGAAAGTTGGAATGAAGATGTAGATTTAACTAAAAATGAGCTTATTGAAGCTATTTTTAATCCTAAAAAGAATATTTATGAAGATACATTTAAAGAAGAAGATATTGATGAGAAACTTCATTATAAGACAATGTATCAAGTTTTAGATGCAGATTCTTCACAAATAGCTGTTATTGAAAATGTTAAAGCAGGTCATAATTTAGTTGTAGAAGGACCTCCTGGAACTGGTAAATCACAAACTATTGTAAACTTAATAGCTGAACTTATTGCAGAAGGTAAAACTGTACTTTTTGTAAGTGAAAAGATGGCTGCTTTAGAAGTTGTAAAAAGCAGATTAGATAGTGTAGGTCTTGGAAAATTTGTTTTAGAGTTACATTCTCATAAAACAAGACGTAAGAAACTCTTAAAAGAACTTCAAAAAGCTACTAATGTTAGAGCTACTAATGATTTAAAACTTGATCAAACTCTTAGAAAACTTGAGAATTTAAGAGACCAACTTGATGCTTATGCTGAAGTTATTCATGAACCATTATATAATGTAAATTTATCTGCATTTGAATTATATGGTATGAAAGAGTCTGCTGAAGAGTATTTTGCAAGAAATAATAAGATTTTACCTTTAGTTAGATTTGATAATCCTCAAGATGTTTCATTAAAAGATTTAGATGATATGATTATCTCACTTGAGAATGTATCTGAATTATACAGTACAATATCTAATAATAATCCTTGGAATTTCTGTAATCCTAAAAGTTTACTTCCAGGAGATTTAAGAGAAATTGAGTTCTTAATTCGTGATACTTTAGATTCATTAAATCAATTTAAATTTGAAATAGCTACTGTTAATGAGATATATGGAATTAAAGCTCCAAATACTTTAAAAGAATATGAAGATTCAGTTGAAGCTTTAAAACTCTTAAATACAAGTAATGCAAGATTTGTTGATAGTTCTATTTTACTTAATAAAGAATGGTATGAAAATCCAAATAAAGCTTTTGAATTAATTAATTTCTTAGAAAAATACCAAAAAACAGCTAATTTATTTGATAAATTCACAGATAATATTCTTGTCACAGATTTAGATAATTTAATTTTTAATATTAAGAAGGAATCTTCTAAAAAATTCCGTTTATTTGGAAATAATCCTTATAAAAATGAACTTGCTATGCTTTATAAAGGAAATGTTCCAAGTGATAGTGAAGTTTTAAGAGATTTAGTTAATGTAAGAGAAAATATAAAAGTTAGACAAGCTTTAGTAGATAATCAAAGACTTGGTAGTCGTTACTTTGGTAAATTATGGAGTACTAAAGCAAATATTGATGAGTTAAAAGAATTAGCTAATTGGATGAATAAATTCACATATCTCTTAAGTAATGGTACATTTAGTGAGACTACTGTTAATTTATTAACTAAAGATTTATTTGTAATTAATATTGCTAACGATGCAAGAGATTATTTAGAAGAAGGAAATAAATTCTATAAAAGTCTCAGATCTCTTGAATCTAAGTTAAATCCAAGAAGTAAATTAATATTTAAACATGAAACTGAAAATGTTCCATTTGATAGTTGGGAAGCTCAATTAAACAAATGGAAAGGTCAATTATCAAGTTTACATCTTTGGTCACAATATTCTAATACTAAAAAAGCATGTATGAATACTCCTGCTCATATTTTTGTTAGAACAATTGAGAAAAGAAATATTAAAAAAGATGAGATTAAATCATTAGTTTTAGGTAACTTTGCAGATAGTATATTAAATATTGTATTTGCTCAAAATGATACCTTAGCTACATTTATTGGAGAATTACATGAAAACCGTATTAAAGAGTTTAGAGACTTAGATAGAAAGATTATTAATTTAAATAGAAAAAGAATATTTAATAAATTAAATAGTCAAATCCCTAAAATTTATGGTGGAGCTGATGACCCTGAAGCTAATGTTTTAGCAGGTGAATTCACAAGAAAAAGTGGACACTTACCAGTCAGAACTCTCTTAGAAAAAACAGGAAACACTATTAAAAAGATAAAACCTGTATTTATGATGAGTCCACTCTCAATTGCACAATATTTAGACCCTACTAACCCTAAATTACAATTTGATGTAGTTATTTTTGACGAAGCAAGTCAAGTAAAACCTCAAGATGCATTAGGTGCATTTATGAGAGGTAAAACAGCTGTTGTTATGGGAGACACCCAACAATTACCACCTACAAGCTTCTTTGATCAAATGACAGATGCTGAAAGTGGAGAAGAAGTAGCGACAGCTTTAGATATGGAAAGTATCCTTCACTTATGTAAATTATCATTCCCTGTCAAAATGCTTAAATGGCACTACAGAAGCCGTCATGAGTCACTTATTAATATCTCAAATAGAGAATTCTATGATAATGAACTACTTGTTTATCCATCACCTTCAAGAAATGACCCAGAATTAGGTCTTAAATTCCACTATAATCCTAATACTGCATATCACAGAGGAAACAGCTCTGCAAACCCTAAAGAAGCAAAAGATGTTGTTAAAGCAATCTTCCAACATTTTGATAAATATGGTGATAAAAAGAGTTTAGGTGTTGGAACATTCTCTGTAGCTCAAAAGAATGCAATTCTTGAAGAATTAGAAATGGAAAGAAAATTACATCCTGAATTTGAACCATTATTCTCTGAGAAAAAACCAGAAAGATTCTTTGTTAAAAACCTTGAAACCATTCAAGGAGATGAAAGAGACGTTATCTTAATCAGTGTAGGTTATGGATATGACACAGAAGGTAAAATGTCCCTTAACTTCGGTCCATTAAACCAAGACGGAGGAGAAAGACGTCTAAATGTTCTTGTTACAAGAGCAAGAGAAAAATGTGTAGTATTTGCTAACTTCAGAGCACATGATATGCATCTCACAGCAAACCCTCCATTTGGAGTCAAATCACTCAGAAACTTCCTTGAATATGCTGAAAACATCCAACTCAATAAACCAATAGAAGAAGACATAGATGATTCTCCATTTGAAGATGCGATATACAAATTCTTAGTCAATAAAGGATATACAGTTCATAAAAAGATTGGTTGTGCAGGTTTCAGAGTAGATTTAGCTATTGTAGATGATGAAAACCCTGGTAAATACATCTTAGGTATTGAATGTGATGGTAAAATCTA
>JAKSUE010000004.1 GCA_024409165.1 archaeon | reverse complement strand
GTTTAATCTATCCTAAACCACCAATATCTTTACCACGTATTTCTACACGCATTTTTTTACTTAATTTAGTTAAATAATCCTTATTTTCTTCTGTAATAACATCCATAACTGGAATATTTTTACCTTGATATAATTTTTCAAATTCATCTACAAGATAAGAATCTACTTCAAAATAGTTAAATGCAGATTCTGGACCTTTTTCAAAGTATTCTTTAACAAATTTTAAGATAGTTTCACGGTCTGTTTTAATAAACAAATCTTTTATAATAGCTGTCATTATAGCATTGTCTGAAATAATTGCTATATCCGCAGCATTTATTGCATAATCATTACCATTAAATGAAATAGCTATTCCTTCACTTTCACTTGCAAATTTTAAAGGTTCAACATCTGTGATACTGTCTCCTACATACATAATTGCATTTTTATCTCCAACAAGATCACATTTTTTAACAATATCACGGAGAGCTATTTCTTTACCTTTACCACCAACAGTTTTTACACTATTGATATGTTTAACAATTTCCATTTTAGGAAATTCTTCAAAGAAGATATTATATAAAACATTGTTATCAGATTCACTTCCAGAACCATGTTCAAGTATGATTTTTCTGAATTCTTCAACCCTTTTTAACTCAGGTCCTAAGTTCTCAATAGCTTGATACATATGTAGTGAAGTAAAATAAGTATTTTTGAATGGGAAATCAATATAATCACATAGTGCTTCAATATATTGACCATAACTTGTACTAATTATAAAAGAATCAATAGACTTATCTTTTACCTTGAATATATAATCAACACCTGGAACTGTGTTGATATGATTTCGTGAATATTCAATTAAATCTTTATTTCTTAAACCTGCAAGTTTAAAAAATGGAACAATAAGTTTAAGAGTATCTCCAGCATGATAATTTTCTTTTTTTACAACATCAACTAAGTAATCATCGAAAGCACTGATAATTTTAAATAATTTATCTCCATCTTCAACAAAGTTTGCAGATAATTCAAAAGCATTATCATCTAAAGTTAATGGACCTTCACAATCAGTAACAAAAACTTTTCTAACCATTTAAACACCAATTAATAGTAACATATATAAAATTAAAAATAAATTAAGAAATTAATTAAAAATTATTAATAATAAACAAACTTTAAATTTTAAAAATGATTAATTAATAACTAATTAATTAGTAATTAATCATTAAATTGCCAAACTGTAGAGATTTTAATTGCATTTACAGGACATAAGGTTTCACAATGTCTACATGAAATACATTTATCTTGGTCAACTAAGATTCTACCATCAACAGATAAAGCTCCAGTTGGACAGTTTTTAGCACAGACTTCACATAATTGACAAGCATAATCTAATACAGAGAAAGTACCTTTTCTTTGACCTCTAAGATCTCTTTTAATAAAGAAGATTTCGTGGTTTCTGTTTGTGAAGAATTTTTCTTCAAGACGTATTGCTTCAAAGTTACAGGATTCTGCACATCTTCCACAGAAAACACAGGAATCATTGATTTTGATAGGAGCTGGCATTTGTAATTCTATTGAGTTATTCGGACATACATCAAGACATAATCCACAACCAACACATTCATCATTGATTACATGGATTGATGAAACTGGTGGGAAGAACTCTAAAATGTCTACAACTTCTTCAATATCAATATTTTTATCAAAGGATTTAGCTAATTTTTCAGTTAGTAAATCTGTGACTTGTACAACAATAGATTTACAATTAGTACATGTGAATAATTCTAATTTACCAAACTCATCCTTCATAGAAATATCAAAAATATTTTTAGTATTTCTAAAGTCAAAGTCTTCAAATTGATATCTTTCATTAAGTTCTTCAAGTAAATCAATGAGAACAGAATCAAATTTAGGAATATCTTTAGAAATTTTATTAATATCTTTTTCTAAAATTTCATGAGCTATTTCAAGGGTTTTAATTGTATTGAAAGATTCATAAGCTTCTTCACGAGTAGTATAGTGAATTGCTTCAGGTGGACATGCTTTTAAACATTCTCCACATCTTGCACAATATGAAGGGTCAATATAAGGAAGTTTATTGGTTTTAGCTACTTCAATAGCTCCTTTAGAAGGACAGACTCTAAGACAAGTCATACAACCAATACATTCTTGATCATCAATAACAACAGTTTTTCCTTCTTTAATAGTTTTAGGAAGAATATGACCGTATTTGATAGAATCAGTAGGACAAACTCTGAAACAATATCCACAGCGAATACATTTATCTTCATCAATTTCACTGTGCATTTCTTCTCCACCTGTGGATTTTAAATGAATAGCTCCAGATTTACAAGCTTTTACACAAGCACCACAAGCTCTACAGAGTTTTTTATTAATATTAGGAACATTCTCACGAATAGGTTCAGCTAATTTAGTATCAATTTTAATAGCATCATAAGGACAGCTATTTCTACAAAGAACACAACCAAAACAATTTTCATCAATTTTTACAAGCCCACTATCATCTAAATAAACAGAGCCAATTGGACATGCTTCAAGACAAGGTTTATCTTTACAATTTATACATTTGTCATTATTAATGTCAAAATCAATTTCAACATCTCTTAATGGTTTTGGGATTTTGGAACTCATTTAAGCCCTCCTTAATAAATAATTAGATAAGAAAAGCATTTTAAGCCCTCCTTTTAGCTAATTGAGATTCTTTTACAGTTATATGAATAACTTTCTCACCATCTTTTATATCTATATTAAATTTAGCAGAATAATAACTAACAACATCAAAAGGACAAGTTTGATAACATATACTACATCTTAAACATTTATTTGGGTCTCTTATAACAGAGGAGGTATCATCAACTTTAATAGCACCAGTTGGACATTCTCCAACACATAATTGACAATTAGTACATTTATCATAGTCCCAGATAACTAAACGAATATTTAATCTATTAATTGCTTTATCTAAAACATCAGAGACAAGTTCTTCATCATTTATAATCTCTAAAGATTTTTCATATAATGGATTAAATTTAAGTTCTGCTAAAAATAGTTTATCATCATGAATTTCTTTAAAATCATCATATCTTGATTCAATATACTCTTCTAAGGTTTTTACAGTAAGATCAATGATTTCTTTTTGTTCTTCAAGATTTGCAATATATACTCCTTTCATAGCACCTTTAACAGGACATACATCTAAACATTTACCACAAGAAATACATTTAGATTGATTAACAACCATACGATTATCTACAAGGTTAATAGCTCCAACTTCACAGTTATCTTGGCATTTATGACATTTAATACATAAATAATCATCAACAATATATTTTCTCTTTGAAGGAATAATATTGAAATCTTCATGAATAAAGTGATTTTCTCCACAGAAAAGAGTTTTAGGTTCAGATGGACAGACTTCAGAACAAAAACCACATCTAATACATGCTGCTTTGTTAATTTCTGGATAAACTAAACCATGAGCATCTTCACTGTCACTATCACGAATAAGTTTAATTGCATTTGGAGATGGACAAGAAGCAGTACAAGAACCACAAGCAATACAATTTTCCTTCTCAACAGTTGGAAAATCTCTAAATCTATCTGGTTTTTCAGCAATATCCTCTTTAGATTTAGCATTAAAAAATCCATCTAACCATCTTTTTGTAGCAAAATCATAAAGATAATGGATAAATGATGCCATTATTCCACCTCAAAATTAGATAAATTTGAATTATTTACCTCAAAAAAGTCTTTAGTAACACTTTTACCAGTATTTATATCTGTAATAGCTACTCTTTCAGCACAAGCAATACAAGGGTCAGCTGAAGCATAAGTAGTAACAGCATCTGCAACAGTAGCAACATCTTTAAGCATATATCTTGCACAAGAGTCAATATTCATAATACTTGGAGTTCTAATTGAAATACGTTTAATAAGATTACCATTAGTTTCAATCATATAAGTAACTTCACCACGAGGAGCTTCACCTCTCCATTCTCCATAACCTGATTTAACTTCAACAGGAACACGAATATTACCTTGAGGAATATTATTAATCGCATCTTTAATTAAATCAATAGATTGTCTAATCTCATCATATCTATTCATTGTACGAGCGAAGTTATCTCCTTCTTTTCTCCAAATAGGATTAAAATCAAAATAATCTTTATAAGTATGATGATCTTGTCTATAATCATGTTTTAAACCAGAAGCTCTTCCAATAGGTCCTACAGCATGACCTTTAATAGCTTCTTCTCTTGTCATTACACCTACACCTTTAGTCCTAAGTGCAAGTATTGGACCTTCTTCAAATAATGCAACATGATTATCTAAATTATTCTCAATATGAGCAATCTTTCCTAAAATAGCATCTAAATGTTTTTGTTCTGCATCCATACGGACACCACCAACAACATTCCAGCCCATATTAACCCTATTTCCAGTTAAAAGCTCAATAGCATCCATTGCATATTCTCTTAAATCAAGAACTTGCATAAATAAAGTTTCATGATCCATAGTCTTATAAAAAGTAGAATTAGCAAGTAAATGACTTTGGATTCTATCTAACTCATTTGTAATAACTCTTAAATGTTGAGCTCTTGAAGGTGCTTGAGCACCAGAAATAAGTTCTATAGTTTCTGCAAAGGTTTGAGTATGTTCATAAGAACAAATACCACAAATTCTCTCAGCTAAGTAAATACATTTCTGCCAAGTTTTACCTTCCATAATCTTTTCAATACCTCTATGAACATAACCATAGTCAATTTCAGCTTTAATAACCTTCTCACCTTGAGTTTGAAGTTTAAGACGTAAAGGTTCTTTAAGTCCTGGGTGAATAGGTCCTATTGGTAAAATCATTTTATCATTGACTCCTATATTTACTTATTTTATTATACAATGTAATTTTAAATTTAATTAATTAATTTACAATATGTGAATAAATATTATGAATAACTATTGAATAAATATTATTCACATTTATCTTGAGCACGTCCTTTAGCAGCTATAGCTCCTGGAGCAACTGCTAAAACAGCTTCTAAGATTTCACTTGGTCTTGGAGGGCAACCTGGGATAGCTGCATCAACAGGAATGAAATCTGAAACAGGTGCAAGTACTCTTCCACCTTCTTGTGCAAATACATCTCCAGATTGTGGACAGTTTCCAACAGCAACAACAACTTTAGGTTCTGGAGCTTTTGCATAAATTCTTCTTAAGTTCTCTCTCCATTGTTCTGTAACTGCACCAGTCACTAAAATAACATCTGCTTCACGAGGATTGTTATGAACGTAAATACCATATTGCTCTAAGTCATATCTTGGAGAAAGACAAGCAACAAGCTCTACATCACAACCATTACAACCTCCACAGTTGACAATACACACATGAATAGAACTTTTTCTTACAATATCTTTAAGAGTTTTTAGCATTTTAATTACCTTATCTCTTGATTTTAATTTATGATTATAATAAATAATCATAATAATTTAATAATTAAATGAATATGAAATAAATTTAATAAATCATAGATAAATTTAATAAATTATATGAATATAAATATAAATTTAATGATTTTTTAAGATTGAAATAATCTCTTCTCTACCTTCTTTTAAGCATTCTTCATAATTTCTACCATTTTTAATATCATCAGCTAATCTATGTTTTAATGGACTGTATTCTTCTGAGGATATGATTTTTAAAACATCTCCGAACCAATAGAGTCTTAAATCAAGATGTAATTGTCTGAGAATTCTATCATAATCTGCTTCTTCAAAGGTAGAAAACATATTTTCAAGTTCACCCATATCTAAATGATCCATAAGAATATCTTCAAATTCTTCAATAGAAACATCAAATTCTTTAGCTAATGGGTGAGTAACTTCTTTTTCCCATTTATAACTATGAAGAACTCTTTGTTTCAATAAGCGTAACTTTTCTTCTTTATTCATATAAATCACCTGAATTAGTAAACTAAGTAAATAAACAAACTATTATTAAATTAGAAAATGAAAAACTAAATATATTGAAATTGAAATTATAGCACCAATAACGGTTTCTTTACGGCCGTAACCTGGTCTTGCTCCTATTACTAAACCAATTAAGAATAAACCTATTGAAATAGCTATGAATGATGGAATAAAACTAAGTAAAGGGAAATTAAGGAATAAGAACCAACCTATAATAGCTAAAACTAAGTATACAACATCAATTTCTGATATGATAAATGGTTCCATGTGCTTTTTATAACTTAATAATAGTCCTGCAATTGAACCAATAATAAATACTAAAACATAGATTAAATAAAGGATTTCCATGATTTCACCATCATACAGGAGTATAAACAATTAAAAAACCAACTATGATTACTACAAGAGTGATAAAGAAAGCAATATGCTCTAATTTTTCAGCTAAGTGAGCAAATTTTACTTTATCTTGTAATAATATGAAAGGAATGAAAATAAGACCTATGACAACAAGAGGCCATACAACAATACTTTGTAAATATGCAGCTATTCCTGCTACAACAAATATACCTACTGCTACAAGTGAAGTAAGTACAAGCATACCTTTATCATTAGACATTTTAATTCCTCTTAATTTAAGTTAATTTTAATTTTAATTTTAGTTTTAATTTCAATTTAACAACGAGAGACCTCTAAATTAAATATTTACAGGCCAATTACAATTTTAATTTTATAATTTTATAATATTAATAACATAACGATTGAACCAACTAAACAGACAAGTGTAATAGTGAATTGAGCCATTACAGAGTGGTTTGGGTTTAACATTGGGGTTGTTGCATTTATGAATGCTGTGATTGCTGTAATTACAATCATTCCAATTACATATCCAATGATTCCAATTGGTCCAAAGAAGATTGTTAAGAATAACCATAATAAGATATACCATGCAACAGATTCAGAAAGCATTATAAATCCTCTAAGGAAACCATAATGCTCAGTTTCAAATCCAGATATGATATCTTTTCCTTTTGTAATTGCAAAAGGAGAATATGGTGATTTTGTAAGTATTAAAGTAAAGAACATTATAGCAGCTAATGGAGCTGTATAAATAAGTGGTCCATGAACAGCTTGATAAGCAATAATATCACTAATATTCATACTTCCAGTTATAAGGAAAAGTATAGCAATACACGCAAAGAGAGGTAATTCTCCAGCTGCTGAGAAAACAGCTCTTACACAACTTACTTTACCATAAGGAGAACCAGATGAGGAACCTGAATTATGCTCAACAATTTTATGAATTGCATAAATACCAAAGATAATCATTAAAGATCCTTGGGTTACAGGACCTACAATAACACCAGTTACCCATATACCTGCTAAAATAACTACAATACCAATATAGAAAGGCATTGATGCAGTTTTTGGGAAACTTGATTCTTTAAAGAAGAACTTTAAAGAGTGAAGTAAATACTGGATAATAGGTGGTCCAGGTCTAAGTTGAATCCTTGCCATAATTTTCCTATGTAAACCTAACAATAAACTACCAGCAAGGAAAGCCAAAATAACATTTATTAAAATATCAGCCATTAAATACATAATATCATACGAATAGAATTAATTGATATTGGTGCACATATTATGATAATAAATTTATAATATCATAATAATTTTTTATCATTGCACATTAGTATCCAATAAATGGTTCTTCTACTCTTTCCTCCTCTTCATCTTTTATAGGTTTAGACATAGTAAGTAAACCAAATGCAAGTATGAAAAATGGTATACAAACAATAGCTATAGCATAAACTATCCAATCTGCAGGATTAAAAATCAATGCATAGAGTATAGCTAAGGCAGATACAATTAAGATAACATAGCTAGTTGTTTTCATTTTATTCATTTTTACACCTTTTCTTTAATTTAATTTTTATAATTTATAATTTTAATTTTGATAAATATGAAAATCATGTTAAAGTAATTTATTATATAACATGAATAATTATTAATAAGATTTCCACAGCTCTTACAATGATAAATAAAGAACTTAAATGGATAATTAAGATAAATGGAGAACCTGGGGTTCTGAACATTTCTGCTTTTGAAGCGAAGAATGGAGCTATTCCACTTTCACCTGCTATACCTACTAACATCATTAATGCACCGAATATTGTCATTGGTGCAACTGTAGGCATCATAGCTAATTTAAATAAACTTAAAGTTCCAGTTGATGCTAAAATAATAGCTGCTCCTCCGAATAATGGAAGACCACACATCATAGCAATTAAACCATATTGATATGCAGAATCAAGAACATCAATTTGTTTTACAGCAGAGACAATACCAATGTTAACAATACCAATTAATGCCATAAATAAGGTAAAGTTAAATAAATCTCCTGTAATCATTGCTCCAGCTGTAGCTATACCACATATAATAGCAAGGAAACGTCTGTGTTTAAATTCTTTTAAACCAACAGAAACTTTATTTTCATCTAAAGATCCAAACATTGCTTCAACTTGAGTTTCTGTACGACTAACTGCTATTAAAATAGTGAATACAATTATAGTTACAAATAAGAACAAATGTAAAGGATTTAAATAAAGAACAATATCTCCAAGAGGGATTGTTCCAATTAAATCTCCACCAATAGTTGTAATACTCATTTTAACACCATTTTAAGTTTTTGACTTTAAGTACATTTTTAATAATCAAATAGCAAAGCTATTTTAATAAATATGAAATTTATAATAATTTTATTTTTTATTGAATTCTTCTCTCATTAAAATACCGATTAAACCCATTTTAGAAGCTACTTTGAGGAATAAACCTAAAGCTGCTAAGAATAAGCTTAATAACCAGTATTGAGGAACTGCGAAGAATAATACGAAACCAATAATCCATAAACACCATGCAATACCAGAGATTCCTCCGACACCATCAATTACGAAAATAGGCAATCCTCTTGCTTTTCTGGATAATGCATAAAGAATAATACCTCCACCAGCTACAGCACCACCTGTAAAACCAGTTAAGAATGCTCCGTAAGCAATTAATACTAATGCTATGAAATTAGGAGCTGTGGTCATAATTTCCATATCTAAGGTCATTTCAGAAGGCATGAATGATTTTTTAGGACCAATTTTTCTCATTTCACGAGAAATAAGGATTTCAGAAATCGCCATGATTTCAGCTAATTCTACAACCAAACCAGGTAAAACTAATGCTTCTGCTAAATCTGTACCAACAGCAGCAACAACTATGAGCATAGCAAGTCCTACAAGGTCAGTTAATATAAGAATATGAATATCTTTCTTTTGAATTGCTATTCCAATTAAAGCAATGAATGCAACAATCAAACCTCCGTATAATGCAGGAGTATACATTGATTGGAAGAAATATGGAACATATTGAGGGACTAATTCTACAACCATAACTTATCTCTCCCTCTTTCTTTGTTTTAATCGTGCTTTACGATTACTTTCTTCAACTTCATTAGCTATTCTATCAGAACGGCGAATTGCAATTTTAACATCTTCTTCTATAACTTCTTTTTCATTTCTTCTATCCATGGTGAAATTAAGCATTAACCAAGAAGCAATAATAAATGCCATCATTAAAATAGATGATTCAAGAATTGTATCGAAACCTCTTGTGTAGTATAAAATCTCATCTATTAATCCACCAGGAGATGAATAAATAGTTGTTCCAAAGTACGGGGAAATTGACCGTGCTGTATCTGCAATTGGAGACATATAAGAGTTAATCCAACCAATATACTTAGAATTTTCAGGATATTCAGCAACAGTAATTCCAGGTTCTTTTAAGATTTCTCCTCCTCTATCATAAGGTGCAATTGATAAACCTGCATCCATTTGAGTTTGAGGAGCTGGTCTTGGATATAATTGATCTGCATCAAGTGCTGTAGGAATAACAAATCCTATAATAAGAACACAAGCTAAAATTGCAGCAAATAATCTAGGAATGTTTTTAGGTTTAGCTAATCTATTCCAAATTTGAGCAATTTTCATATATCCACCTCACAACTATCTAATATAAACATTATACATCAGCTCCAATTTCTTCTAAACGAGTAATAGCTCTAAGTAAAATTAAAGTACAGACTACAGTAGTAGCAGTTAAAGTTAAAAGAGCTAATGTGTAATTATAAGTAAGTAAAATTAATGAAACACCAATACCAGCAACTTCAGTATTAATAGTTCTTACAACAGGGTCTTCAACTCCAGGACCCCAAACAGTAGCAATACTTCCAAAAATAGCTAAAAGTAAACCTGCATAAAACCATAAAGTAAGATTTAACATTATTTTACCTCCATTGCTTTGGATTTTCTAATTTTATCAATTTTCATTAAAGCAAGTAAAAATACAATAATAGACAATGGATCAAGAATTGCAGCAATCAAAGCTACATCTAAATACTTAAATGTAACAATAGCTAAAAAGAAACCTGCTTCTAAAACTGAAAGCATGATAACTTTATCTAATGGTTTTTTAAGTAAAGCAACACCAATAGCACCAATAGCCATTAAAGCAAATGATATTGTTGTTAAATTTATAAATTCTAACATAATAACCACATTTTAATTCCCATTTCCCTAAAAACTCATTATTCACTAAAATATATAATTAATTTTCTTCAGGAACTGCATCTCCATTTTCTATTTCATTATCAAGGACAATTTCATCATCTAATTTATTTAAAACATAAGCAATTGCATTTGAACCTATAGTTGAAGTGATGAAAAATGCCGCTGCAACTAAGAGACCAAAAGGTGTTTTAATATATAAAGCAATAATTGCAGAAATACCAAAATCAATTACATTAATATAAAGTAATTTTTCTGCCCTATTCTTAGTTATTAAAGCCCTAATAGCCATAAGAACAATAATAACACCTATAATCTCTATTAACATATTTTTACCTTTTATTTTTATTTAATTTATTTAGTTTTGATTTTTAACTTTTTAATAAAAGTTTTAAGAATTTACAATTTAAAATTGTAATTTATGATATGATAAATATAATTTTAATTTAATTTTTGATTAATAATTTCATCAAATTAATTTATTCTAATTTTGTATATCTTCCAAATGCTTTAGCGATTTTTCCAAGTGCTTTTGTACTTGTTGGATGATGAACACCTTGAACAAGGAAAATAGCTATTACAATACCTACAATAAATAATTCAGGACTTAAACCGAATAAAGAACAAACCATAACAATTACAGTCATAGTTAAAGCACCTGTGGTTCCTGCATATCCCGGATCTGCACATAACCTATTTCCAATAAATACTAAAAATGCAGCGATTAAACCACCTTCAAGACCTAAAACATAAACACCAATTGCAGCGATTAAAGTTCCTGCAGATGCATCTGGAGAACATAAAATGTTTCCTTGGAAGAATCCACCTGCTAAGTCACCACCACGCTTTTTAATTGAATGACCTACATTATCAGCCCCAACAACACCAGGTTCTTCAGGAAGTCCAAAATAAGTATCAATAATAACAAAGTTTAAAAAAGAAATAATTGTTGCTAAAATTAAACCAATAATTAAATTCATAAATTATCCCCCTCTAAACCATTACCATCCTTATCATTGTTAATTTCAGAATCAACACTTGGAGGATTTGGAAATACATAATAAAATAAATATTTGACAAATAAAGCAGCAAGAATTCCAATAATAACTGCTAAAACCATACCATCATAAATCCAAACAATTTTTAAAGCATATAAAATTGCAAGAACTCCTAAAGCAATAATAGGAGTTGGATAAATAGCACTATTAACCCAAGAAAAACGTTTTGGTTTATCTGGTAAAAGTGGTAAACCTAAAACTAAAGCCACCACAATAGATACAATAATAGCAACTAAATAATTTAATAAAAATGAAATTCCACTAACTTCTATAATCATGTTTAATAATATATATATTAAATAATATAAATGTTTTTACTTGTATCAAACGAATTATAAAAATTAATTAAAAATAATTAGAAAATAATTAGAAAAATAAATCTTTTTACTTGTGTTAAAGACGAAAAAAGATATAAAACATCACTTTATTAAAATTATTAATAAATTTTAAAAAATAAGAAAATAAAAAAAACCTCAAAATAAGAATAAAAACAATAAAACAAGATAAAAATAGAAGATTAGAGATTTGGTGACTGTGTAAAAATAAAATTAGTTTGATTTTTGGGAGGTAAACTAAGACAGCCACCAAATCTGTAATATTCCGATATAAATTCAAATTGAATTTATCACTATTATATAACTTAATTGTGATATTTAAATTTTTTGAAAAATAAAAAAATATTTTTAATAAAATATGAAAAAATTATAAAAAAATTATCAAAATAATGATATAAAATAAATATGACTTCAAACATATAATTTAATATTATGAAATATTTATTAATATTTTAATAAAAATATCCAAAATATATTTATAAAATTTATTTTAAAGGCATGGTATAATGGAAGGCAAGGAAATAGTTGTTACTGGAGGATTGGGTTTTATTGGATCCCATATTGTAGAGGAACTTATTGATAAGAATAAAGTGACTATTATTGATAATTTATCTACTGGGAAAATGGAAAATCTTGAAAATCCTAATCATGAGAATCTTGAGATTATTAAAGCTGATTTAAATGATGTTGATTTAAATAGTGTTTTAGAAGGTAAAGATTATATATTTCATTTAGCAGCTTTAGCAAGTGTTCCAGGAAGTGTGGCTGAACCATTAAGTTATAATGAAACTAATATTGATGCAACTGTTAAATTATTAATTGCTGCTAAGGAAGAAGGTATTAAAAAGGTTGTTTTCTCATCTTCTTCAGCAGTTTATGGTGAGAATCCAAATATGCCTCTTAAAGAAACCGAACCATTTATGCCTTTATCTCCTTATGCTTGTCAGAAAGCAAGTTGTGAGTTATATTTAAAATCTTTTTATGAAAGTTATGGTCTTAATTATGTAGCACTTAGATATTTCAATGTATTTGGACCAAAACAAGATATAAATTCACAATATGCTGCTGTAATTCCTAAATTTATTCATTCACTTATTCATGGTGAACAAGCATGTATTTTTGGTGATGGTGAACAAAGTAGGGACTTTATTTTTGTAAAAGACATTGCTAATGCTAATATTAAAGCTTGTGAGTCTGATTATAATGGTGTTGTTAATGTTGCAGCAGGAAATGCTATAACAATTAATCAATTATATGATGTTATAAAAGAGGTTTTAGACTCAGATCTTGAGGCAAAATACTTAGATGAACGTCCAGGAGATATTAAACATTCAGCAGCTAATGTTGATAATCTTAAAAATATTAATTTTGAAGTTGATAGTTCTAAATTTAAAGAACAACTTGAAGAAACTGTAAGATGGTTTAAAAAACAATACGATAAGAGATAGTGGATAAGAAACTGTAAGATGGTTTAAAAAACAATACGATAAGAGATAGTGGATTTAATGAAAATTGAAGTATTAGATACTACATTAAGAGATGGAGAGCAAACTCCAGGAATTAGTTTAACAAAGAATAAAAAACTTAGAATAGCTACTAAATTAGATGAAATAGGAGTTAATTCTATAGAAGCAGGATCTGCAGTTACATCAGTGGGTGAACGTGAAGCTATTAAAGAGATTACTTCACAAGGGTTTAATGCAGAAATTGTTAGTTTTGCAAGAACATTAGAAAAAGATATTGATTATTGTCTTGAATGTGATGTAGATGCTGTAAATATTGTAGTACCAACTTCTGATTTACATTTAAAATATAAACTTAATAAAACACAAGGTGAAATGCTTAATCAAGCAGTACGTGTTGTAAGTTATGCTAAAGACCATGGATTAGCTGTTGAACTTTCAGCAGAAGATTCTACAAGAACAGATATTGAATACTTAAAAGAATTATTTAAAGCTACAATTGATGCAGGGGCTGACAGAATTTGTCCTTGTGATACTGTTGGAATGCTTAGTCCACTTAAATCATTTAAATTTTATAAAGAATTTATTAATCTTGGAGTTCCTGTAAGTGCTCATTGTCATAATGATTTTGGTCTTGCTGTAGCTAATACATTATCTGCAATTGATGGTGGAGTTAAAAGATTCCACGGGACTATTAATGGAATTGGAGAACGTGCAGGTAATGCCGCTATTGAAGAAGTTGTTTTAGGCCTTAATACATTATATATCGACCCTATAACTAAAGATAAAAAATATGATATGGATATTAAAATTAATCAACTTTATAACACTTCAAAATTAGTTTCAAGATTAACTGGGGCTTATCTTCAACCAAATAAAGCAATTGTTGGTGAAAATGCATTTGCACATGAATCTGGAATTCATGCAGATGGTGTTAGTAAAAATACTGCTACTTATGAACCAATTACTCCTGAACTTGTTGGTCATAAAAGAAAATTTATTGTTGGAAAACATGTTGGAAAAAGTGGTTTACAAAGTAGATTAAATGAACTTGGTATTGAAGCTAATGAAGAACAAACCCAAGAGATATTTAATAAAGTAAAAGAACTTGGAGATAAAGGAAAAACAGTTACTGATACTGATTTAGAAGCTATTGCTGAACAAATCCTTGAAATTGATCATGAAAATAAAATAAAACTTGAAGAAGTTACCATCGTATCTGGAAATAAAATACGTCCAACAGCTTCAATTAAACTCATTGTTGATGATAATGAAATTATTGAAGCAGATGTTGGTATTGGACCTGTAGATGCAGCGATTAATGCGGTAAATAAAGGAATCAATGATGTTGTTAAAGTAGATCTTGAAGAATTCCACGTAGATGCAATTACAGGTGGTACAGATGCATTAATTGATGTAATTGTTAAATTAAAATTAGATGAAAAAATCATCTCAGCAAGAGCTACAGACCCAGATATTATTAATGCAAGTATTAATGCTTATTTAAATGGTGTAAATAGATTAATTGACATTCAAAACAAATAAATCACAAATATTCAATTATTAAAATATCATACTACTTGAATATAGATTATTAACAATTATTAACGATTATTTAACTATTTTTAATTATAAAAGATGATAAAATGAAATACAATAAAGAATTAGCTAATTTAGAAAATGTTAAAATACTTGGATATGAAGCAGATATTCAAAGTATTAGTGAAACATTAGATAAAGTAAACTCTTTAAAAGAAAAAAATAATGATAATGGATTAATACAATTAATGGATGCTAAAGCTATTGCAGGAAAAAAACATCTTGAACATGGTATTATTCATGCTATTAAATCTTTTGAAAGAGGAGAAAATTTAGCTAAAGATTTAGGTATTGAAATTTTACTTAGAACAAGTGGTCAAAGACAAATTTCTAAAGCATTTAATATACTTGGTTTAAAAGAAGAAAAAATGAATATTGCAATTGTAATGATTGATTGTTTAAATGAAACAGTTGATTCATTAAATGATATGTTTGAAAGAAAAGATACCGTTTTAGAAAGCGATGAATCAATATTAAAAAAGATATATAATATTGAAGAAAAAGAATTAACAAACATACATATAGATGATGTATTAATTGATAAAACTACAAAGTTAATTGTAGATAACTAATTATAACAAAAATTATTTTAAGAATTAATCAATCTACTGCTAAAAACATTGAAAAAAGAAAAAAATAGTCTGTAAAAATATTACAGACTAAAAAACTATTTTTATATTTAATCTACTTTTGAAGCTGGAGGAAGTGTTACATTCCAAATAAATTCCTCATAGGAATATAAATATGAACCTCCAATATCATAGTAAGAAATGTATATAGTATCTTCTCCAATTATATTTAATTCATCAATATGAAGTACAAATACACCATTTGTTGGTTCAATTGGATATTCCGCACCATCTGGAAGAACTAAATAAATGATTCCTTCATTAACTGGTTTATTATTAATAGTATTTATTACAGTTAAATTGATATCAACAGGTTCTCCTAAAATACCAGTAATGTTTTTATCGATAACAATTTTTGTAGGGATAGGTTTAATATTTATATCAAAGAAATCAAAGGAATCATAATAATTTCCATAACCCTCATAATCAATAACATAATTATAAAGACCATTACCCAAAACAGTCCAATTTATACTTGCTTTACCTTCAGAATCAACAGTCACCCTATAAGGATTACCATCCATCCAAATAATAATTGAACCACCTTTAACAGTGCTGTTATTCTCATCATAAACTGTAAAGTTAAGAATTATATCTTCACCATGATATTGTTCAAAGTAGTCATTATCAGCATTATAATTAGGAATAATATAAGTATGTAATTTACTAAATGCTATTTTAACATAATTACTACTATTTGTAACTGCATTATTCCAAATATGACTGTCTGCACTTACAAAATTAAGAGGAAGTTTACTATAAGTACCTGCAACATTCATAGTTATAGGAATCTTGAAGTTTCCTTGGGCATCAACAGTAGCATTAAATTTAACACCATTTACAGTAATATAAACACTACCGGATACTGGAAGACCATATTTACTATCTTTAATATTACCTTCTAAATAAGCATTAGTACCTACTTTTGTAGAGATTGTAGGATTATTAATAGTTATTATAGGGTCTAAATTATTAACTTTAACAGTGACTGGAGTTGAATTAAATATAGTGTCATTCCATATACTGGAATTATCAGTTATGAATTTAATATTAAGATTTTTCCAAGTACCAGAAATATTACTATTTACATAGAGTTTAAAGGTTTTATCATTATTTATAGTAGCAGTAAAATTAACACCATTCACAGTAATAACAACACTACCTTGAGGTGCATTACCATAATCATCAACAACAGTACCACTAATCAAAATAGACTCATTAACAACACCAGAAACACTACTAGAATCAATAACAATAACAGGAACTAAAGAATTAACAGTTACATCAACAGTTTCACTGGATTCAGAATTAGCCCAAACACTTTCATTAGCACTTGCAAAATTAACAACACAATCATCCCAAGAACCAGCAACACTACTATTTACATAGAGTTCAAATGTTTTATCATCATTTACAGTAGCAGTAAAATTAACACCATTAACAGTAATAACAACACTACCTTGAGGAGCATTACCATAACAATCAACAACAGTACCAGTAATCAAAATAGACTCATTAACAACACCAGAAACACTACTAGAATCAATAACAAT
>JAKSUE010000039.1 GCA_024409165.1 archaeon | reverse complement strand
CAGTTTGCCAGAATTCAGTTTTATACCTTGGGTCTTTTGAAAGCTCTTTTAATCTAAGAACGTCAATGTCCTTGAGTGGATCAGTTGGAAGTTCGTATTCAATAATATCACTTGCAGTTACTCCTAAGAATTTAGCATCAGGAGTAGCTAATTCATGATTTACATGAGCTAATTTTGCACTACCAGAAATAATAACTTGTGCAATGTGGAATCCCCAAGGGTCTCCGTCGTTACAGATGTATACAGGGAGACCTAATTCTTCGTTACATCTTTTAATGAATCTTCTTGTAGCACGTGCTGCTTGACCTTTAAGACCTACAATTAAACAGTTGTATCTTTTAAATGCATTTTCTTGTACTAACCTGTGGAACATCCCCATGGTTTCCACTGCAAGTACAAAGTCAGCACCACAATCTAAGAGTTCTACTTGGTCAATAGTAGGAGAAATGGTATAACCAGATTTACCTGCTTTCATAGCATTGATTTCAAATTCACCATCTAAGAGAGTAATGTCTCCGTAAACAGATGCACCGTCTTCCTCAGGCATTAATCCTAAATCTTCACGAGTAACACCTAATGCTACTTCTAAATCTTCACCTACAGTGTTAGATTCTTGTTGTGTATTAAATTCAATACCCCAACCTTCAGAGATATAATACATTTCCCTGATAGTAGCTGTTTTATCTCTTAATACTAAATCTTTACAGAAATTAGCAGTATAAACCATTTGTCCTAATTTTCTAATTTGTTTTACATTACCAAGAGATCTTCTACCTTTTCTATCTCCAAGAACATAATAACGTTTATCAGGGTCATAAATAAGATTACCAGTTCCTCTGGAAGGAATTTTAACAGTAGGAACTTTATTTTGGCCAATTTCTTCGATGATTTCTTGACCAAATCCTTTAAGTTTATTAAAAGTATATTGTTTTCTTTGATCTCTATGAGTATGTTCATGTTTAGTTTCAGCCATTTAATCTACTCTCCTTCATCATCTATTAAAGTTGCTTGACCTGTTTTTTTAGCTTTCTTACCTTTTTTAGATTTAGCAGAAAGTTCTTTTTCTTCACGTAAAATATCATCAAAGTCAGATTTATTTAAATCTTCATTACGGGAAGAGTGTTCTGAATCTACAACATTACCAAATTCATCAAGTTCATCAAGTAATGAATCAATAAGGTCTTCTTCTTCCTCTTCATCTTCTACCTTTTCACCCATTAACTCAGCTAAAGCTCTACGTGTTACTTTAGCAAGAACAGGTTTATAATCAGGAACTGGAGTTTCAGCTAAAACTGCAGCTTCTTCAATAATAACTGGAACTAAGTCTTCAAATATTTTAGATCTCATTGCTTTTTCTTTTTCAGCTTTTTTAGATCTTAAATGTTTTTGAAGTTTTCTAGCTATTTTCATAGTAGCTTGTCTGATTTCATTAACAATCTCAGGTTCTGGAGCTACACTCTGTTTACCTGTAGAAAGGTAAGGAACTTGAGTTGAAACAATGTTTACAAATAAAGTAAGTGGAGTGTTATCTAAGTCTCTAAGACCATATCTTCTCCAATCAATAGATTTTAAAGCTTCTGTAATAGCACAGCTACCTTGGTCGAAAGTTAAAGGAACTCTATTAGCAAATCTTAAAATTTCAGATTTTCTTTGTTCATTTACAACTCTACCAGCATCTCCACCGTAAGCAATACCTGCTTCTACAATGAATGCTACACCACCTTTATAAGTTACAGGGCTTCTTGTAATTGTAGTAATAAATTCAGGTTTAAGGATTAATCTCATACCTTTTTCAATTTGCTCTTCACCAATAGGAATAAGACCATCTGAAGGAGGTGCCATGAATTTCATTTTTTGGAAAGCTTTAACAATAGTTTCAGCTTCATCCCAAGTCATACTCTTAGGACGTTTTTTCATGTCAATATGAGTAATTTCTTCAAGCTCTTTGATTTTCTTATTAGACATTCTTGATAAAGAACTTGTAAGTAAACTTTTAAAGTTTCTTTTATCTGTGAATTTTGCCATAGTAACAATATCATCAGCAGTTACACCTTTAGGGTGTGGTAAAACTTCTTTTGGAAGAACTGGAACAATTTCAGCAGCTCTTTTAAAGATATATTTGTGACCACTTGGATCTCTAAAGGTAATTTTTGCATGAGGGTTAGCAATCATAGTTCTACGGATGTACTCAAATGCACCTTGTTCTGCTAAGGAATAAGATACTTCTTTAAAGTGAAGTTGGATACAAACACCAGTACTTTCAGGAGTGAATCTTTCTTTTTTAATTAAATCTCCTTTATTCTGTTTAACATCCATTTTAAACTTCATTTTGACTCCTTTAAGCTCACCATTTTCTCTGTAACCAGAAATAACATGAGTAGCTTCACCAGTAGTCATTTGAGATAAAAGTACACAACCACTACAACCTAAACCTTGTTGTCCTCTTGATTGAATGTTTCTAAATTTAGAACCTGCAAACATTACACAGTATACTTTCATTACAAAGTCTTCAGGAATACCTGGACCATTATCGGAATGTCTAAGAATATAATGATCTTTACCGACTCTACGTAAATCTATTTTAATTTCTGGAAGAATACCTGCTTCTTCCGCAGCATCAAAACTGTTAGTAATCAATTCGTGGAAAACAATAGTCAAAGATCTAATTTTTCCAGAAAATCCTAACATCTGCTTATTTTTTCTGAAGAACTCTGAAGGTGTTAATTCATTAAAATTTTCAAAGAGTTCATTAGCTTGTTGAGACACAATTAACCTCCTTAATCTCTTTTTCATATAATTAAAATTAATAAAATTATAATAATCTTAATGTAATATAGCACTAGCTACAACAAATAAAAATTACATTAAAAAACTAAAAAATGACATTATAAAATTATTAAAAAATAATAAAAATATTCTATTAATTTTTTTTAAAATATTTTTATTGACTGTAAAAAAATACATTAAAACTATGTATTTTATTCCATACATATATCTATGTTGATTAAAGTATATAAAGTTTTTACTATTATTTTAAAAATATTATAATTAAGTACAATAATTTATAAAAAATATGAACTTACCTTAAGTTTAAATAAAGCTAAGGTTTAAACATATATGAAAAAACTCAAGCCATACATATGTCTTAAAATTAAAATAATATTTTAATAAAAATTTATCACATAACTAAAATATGAATGTAAAAATAAAAGTAAAAATAAAAAAAGAAAAAATAGGGAAAAATAGAAAATAAAAATAAAAAATAAAGAATGAAAATAAATAAAAAAATAAAAGAATTAAAAAGTTAAAAAATTAAAAATTTAAAGAATTAACTAATAAATCAAATGATTAAAAACTAAAAATTTTAAATTAATTAAAACTAAAAATTTTTTAATTAATCATCAAGGTCGTCACGAAGTTCGATTTTATCATTTTCGATTCCGACAACAGCTTTAAATTCTTTCATTTTACGATCATTCTTCTTATTTTCCAAAAAGGCATAAACAGATTTATGTCTTGAACCATTAAGAATCATCTCAACAGCTTCTTTTGCAACCATAACATTCTCAAGTTCACCAATAAATGAAACAGTTTTGCCATAAATTGCAATATCTACTTCAGCCATATCAACAATAATCTCTCTAGTTCTACCATCTTTTCCAATGATTCTACCTTTATATCTTGCCATTGCTTTTTTAGATTTACCTACATAAAGAGGTAATTTAAGAATTTCTAAATAAATATCATCTTCATTTAATTTAAGAGCAACATGAGGGTTAAATCCACGTGCAATAGCTTTAACAATATGATTAGCTTTCCATACACCTAAAGGATCTTCCATATTTTCTGTAGGGTCAATAATAACAGTACCTTCTTCACTATTAATATCTAATTTAGTACCAGTTGCTTTTTCAATCATTAATTTAGTTTTTCCTTGGGTTCCAATTAAAGCACCGACTCTATCTTGTGGAACTCTAAGATAATCAGTTTCAGGCATTATTTCACCTCATTAATTTTATTATTTAATTCATCTATCATTATCAATCAAATATAGTTAAACTAATTTCTATTTCCCATATTATAAATATATTTTCAATAATCTTCAATAATTTTCAAATTTATTATAAAAAAATATTCAAAATATATTAAAATAACAATGATAACCTGGCTTTATTGAAACTTATATCATAGTTTATAGTTAATATATTAAAGAAATATAGTAAGAGCATTTGAAAAGTATTATAATACTTGCTTACCAAATATCATCAAATAATATTGCCAAATAATTGTTATTTCTATTTCATTATCCTATTTGTTAAATCTTCAATAGAAGTATCTACACCCATTTTAGAGAATTCTCTAACTAAATTCTTAATATCTCTTTCAAGTAATTCTTTAGCAATTATGTGGTCTTTAACAACTGATTGGGAAACATCGATAATTACTGGTTTCTCATTATGATTTATAACATTATATGTAGATAAGTCACCATGAACAAGGTTTGCAACATTAACAAATTTATCTAATTGGTCAACTAATTGTTCATAAAAATCAGTAGGGTCTTCAGGAGGAAGATATTTAGCAGTTGGAGAAGGATTTCCATCTTCATCACCAATAAATTCCATAACCAAAACATTATTTAAACTTGTAAATGCCTCCGGAACATTAACTCCAGCGTCTTTAAGTCTATTTAAATTACGAAACTCCTTATTAACCCAAGAACCAATCAATTGACGCTTATTATTAGTCTTAACACTAAATCTCGGATCACCTGCAATATAATACTGCATTTTCTTAAAATCAGAAGTAGCTATTCTATATATCTTAACAGCAACAACAGAGCCATCAGATTTAAAACCTTTTAAAACATTAGCTTCTTTACCTGTACTAATAGCACCATTAAGAACATCTACATAACCTTGATTAGCTAATTTATAAAGAGTTCTCAAAGTTCTATCATCAAAAATCTCATTAGCTACCTTCCTATCATCAGCATCATGAGTCCTTTTACGAGCTTCTAATTTAGCAAGGTCTTTATCAGCTTTAGCGACTTTTGCATTATCTTCTCGATCCATATAAATCACCAGTCAATTTAAATAATTTAATTTAAGTTTAATAGTTTATAGTCTAATAGTTCTAAATACATGATTAAATTTCAATACAGTAATAAAAATAAGAAAAAAAGTAGATAAAAATTAAAAAAGAAAATAAAAAAAGTAATATAAGTAAATAAGTTTAATTAAAAGTTTATTTTAATTAAAAACTTAAATTAATACTTACATTTTTAAGTAACCTTTTCTTTCAAGCCAGTTGGATTCTGTTCTTGTGTATCTCCAAATAACATCTGCTTTTTCATCAGATTGGAATTCCCAAGGTTTTACAAGAACTACATCTCCTTCACGAATCCAAATTCTTTTTTTCATTTTACCTGGAATACGAGTCATTCTAATATTTCCATCAGCACATCTTACTTTAATTTTACCATGACCCATAATCTGTTCTACAACACCTGGAATTTCTCCTTTTCTTGGTGTACGTACTCTTCTATATTCTTGTTGCGCATTATTTTGTGGTTTAGCCAAAAATTCACCTTCTAAATA
This sequence comes from archaeon, assembly GCA_024409165.1. Taxonomy (GTDB): domain Archaea; phylum Methanobacteriota; class Methanobacteria; order Methanobacteriales; family Methanobacteriaceae; genus Methanobrevibacter. The sequence goes on along the minus strand of JAKSUE010000039.1, from coordinate 3,418 downwards.
ATTTGTCCTTAATTATCTGATTAAAATAAATTTATAATAATTATAATAATTATATAAACTACAAAAATACACTGTTTGAATAATTCAAACAAAGTATTCATACATATTAATGATTTTATTAATAATATATATACTATATATCTCATTCTATATAATTATAACACATAAAAAGAGTGATAATTATGATAATATTAAAATATTATAAAGAAATATATAAAAACCTAACGAATAAATATAAAATTAAATCATATAAGAAAGATATTATATATTAAATAATTATTATATATCAAATAATATTTAATATAAAAACATCAAATATAAAATTAGATAATCTTAATAACAGGTGAAAAAATGGATATCATTGAAAAAACTATAAATGATGAAAAAATAGCTATTATAAATCATAAAGGTTCACTTAATGACATGGAAACTTTAATGTCTCAATTATCAAGTTGGGTTGAAGAAAAAGAACTTACAACCGAAGGAGATGTATTTGCAATTTTCTATAATAATCCTAGAAGAGTAGATGAAAATGCTGTTGTTTATGATTTAGGAATTCCTATAAACAAAGAAGAAGCAAAAGACCTTATTGATGAAGGAAACATTAGAATTGTTGATATTCTTGAACATAAAGTATTATCTGGAATACATGAAGGTCCGCTTAGCACTATCCAAGAATCCTATAATAAAATGGCAGAATATTCCATTGAAAACAAATATGACATTATTGGATCTCCAAAAGAAGTTTATATCATTAAATACTTTGAAGTAGAAGATGAAAATGATATAATGACAGAAATCCAATTACCAGTTATTAAAATGTAAGTTATTAAAATGTAAGTTAATAGACCTGGGGTTTTAACGATGAGTAATAAAAATAAAAATAAAAATGAAGAAAAAGATAAAAAAAATGAAAATAAAAGTCGTTTAGAACTTAAAAGAGAAAGAGAAGAAGCACTTAATAAAAAAGTAGACGAAATTATGAAAAAAAACTTTTCAGAGTATGAATCTCAGGAAGAATTAGAAAAATTTATTGAACAAAAGTCACAGGATATGATTAAAGGACCTTTAGACAAAATAAATAAAAAAGAAAAAGAAATTAATAAAAGATTAAATATAAAAGAAAAAGAAACTGAAAAAAAAGCTAATGAAAAAATTAAAGAAGGAAATAAAATAATAAAAGAAAAATTAAAATGGTATAAAAAATTAAAATCCTAATTAATTTTTCTTAAATTTTTATTTTCTATTTTTACTATTTTTAATTACTTCAAACTATTTTTAACAATTATTGATTTTAATTACCAATAACTCTTAAATTATGAACTAATAATTTTGGAATGATAAATGAACCTCTTTGTTTAATTTCACCAATTGATTCACAATTAGTTAAGATTTCATAAATATTTCCAGAAATCATTGCTTTTTTAACAGGTTTTGTGATTTCACCATTACTAATTTTAAAACCATTATTAACTTCAACAGAGAAATCTCCAGAGAATGGATTAGCAGTGTGAGCTCCTAAAACATCAGTAGCTAAGAAACCACTTTTAATATCTGCAATTTGAGATTTTTGTTTAAAATCAAATATAATATTTGAAGATGAAACTGATGGGGTTCCAGAATAAGATGACCTAAAACCATTACCAGTACTTACAATAGCATCAACACAATCATTATTAATATTATCAATATTATTATTCAAACTATTAGCTTTATTTGCAGTATAAATATCATATAAGAAGTTTTTAAGGACTCCATTTTCTACAAGAGTTGTTCTTTTAGAAGCAGTTCCTTCTCCATCACAAACACCAGAGTTTAATCCTCCAGCATAAGTTCCATCATCATAAATAGAAAGATTTGAGGATACTATTTCTTGACCTACTTTATCTGCAAGAATTGATCTTCCTCTTTGAACACTATCTGCACTGAAACCACTTAAGAATGTAGAGAGTAAACCAACAGCTGCATGATAATCAAAAATAACATCCATATCTGCAGTTTCAATATTTTCTCCATTTAATGAATTTTTAGCTAGTTTACAGACATCAAGTGCAAGTTTATCACTATCTAAATTAAATAAACAGGAACTGACAGAATCGTAAGCTGTGCTTATTTCACCGTTAGCTTCTGCATTTACAGAAATACCTAAACCAAAACCAGTTGATTTATCATAAGCAGAAACACCATTTGAGTTTACAATTAATGTTTCTCCTTCAGCTGCTGAGAATCCGCCTGAAGTTGCTTTACATCCTTCATCTTCAACAATAGCTAAGAAGTCTTTCATAGAACTTGTGATTTCTTCAAGTTCTAAATTTCTGAACTTTTTATCAAAAACTCCTTCGATTTTAGGTAATTTTTCTTCTACTGCAAAAGCAAAGTTTTCATCTTTTTCATTAAGTTTAGAGTTTTCAAAAGCAACTTTTGCAGTTTTATCAATTTTATCCATATCTGATGTAAATGCAAAACCTACTTTTCCATCTTTAATAACACGAATACCTAAACCTAAAGTGTTTTCTTCTTTTGCAAAGTTTAAATCTGATTTTTGAGAATCTAATTGTAATAAATCTAATTTATCAATATAAATTTCATAATCATCACAATATTTTGAAACTTCTTTTTCTGCCTTTTCAGCTAATTCAAATAACATAATCTCACTTAATTTTCATTAAAAATAAATTTGTCAATAGCTTCAGCTACTCCATCACCATGTTTTTTCTCACAAACATAGTCAGCAACTTCTTTTAACTCATCACAAGCATTTGCTACAGCTACTTTAAATCCTGCAGCATCTAAAAATCCTAAATCGTTTTCACTATCACCAATAACCATCATATTCTCAGTATTATAACCTGCTAATTCAGATAATTTCTGAAGAGCTAAACCTTTACTAACATTAGCATCAGTCAAATGAATAGCAAATCCACTATCATAAACTTCAATATCAAAATCGCATAAAGCATCTTTTATTATAGTTGGGTCAAAGGTTTTATAGAAACAAACTTCAGAAAAACGACCATGTTCATCTTCAGTTCTCCTAAAGTCGATTTCACCATCAAATTTTTCAAGTAAATATTCAAAAGCTTCATCAACTTTATCCCTATCAGATAAGACAATTACACGATTATTATTCATATAATCTTTATAAATTACCCCACCATTTTCACAAACTAAACCACCAGTTGTTCCAATTAAGGTAGCAGTTGCATAAGAAAAGTCTGCAATATTACCAGTAGCAATAATTACAGGAATTCCTGCATCTTCAACTTTACGAAGAGCTTCAATTGCACTTATACAAATTTTTCTATGATCATCAGTAATTGTTCCATCAACATCAACAGCTAAAGCTTCAATCTTAACCATTTTCATCAAACCCCTAATAAACCATCAAATAATAACAATTATCAATAATAAAACCATC
>JAKSUE010000038.1 GCA_024409165.1 archaeon | reverse complement strand
AATGTATATTGTAACTTTTTAGTTATGATGTAAGGTTAGTTATTTTATTATAATGTATTGTATTAGAAAAGGCTTTTTTAAAGGAGTGATAATTTATGGCTAATTTTTTTGGATTAGGCAATGATAAGAATCAAGATCCTAGACTTATTAGGGATGGGATTAAGATTGGTGTTAACTATAAGAGGATGAGTAAACCTCCGGTGCTTGGTAAGAATCCTTTACTTAGGACTAACACTGTAATTTATAATGATGTTGTAATTGGTGATGATTTTAAGACAGGTCATAATGTTGTTATCCGTGACCACACTACTATTGGTGATGATGTTTTAATTGGTACCAATACTGTTATTGAAGGTGATGTTGTAATTGGTAATAATGTTAGTATTCAATCTAATGTGTATATTCCAAGAAACAGTGTTATTGAAGATAATGTATTTATTGGTCCATGTACTTGTTTTACTAATGATCGTTACCCTGTTAGAGTAGAATACTCTTTAAAAGGACCAATACTCAGAAAAGGTTGTTCTGTTGGTGGAAATTCCACATTTTTATCAAATCTTGAAGTAGGTGAAAGTGCTATTGTAGCTGCAGGTGCTGTTGTAACACGTAGTGTACCTCCGTTTTATTTAGCTATTGGTACTCCGGCTAAGATTAAACCGTTACCACAATCTTTAAGAGTTCCAAACATGATTTAAATTTACTCCTTTTTTTATTTATTTATTTAATTTATTTATTTAATATTTCAATCTTATATTAGGAATAAAACTAGTATGTAGGTTTTTTAGAAAATAAGAAAGAATATTTATCTAAAATGGATAAACTAAATTTATAAGTTGTTTAAATAAAATTAGCCAATTTTTTATGGTTTATTTGATTTACAGGCGTTTTATTTATCTTATTTAAAATTTTTTTTCCGTTATTTGACGCCAAATTTCAAAAGATTTTTATTCTTTTTTTTAAAATATAATTATGAAGAATATTTATTTTGTCTTCAACATTAAGTTAGGTATTGTCCTTTAAATAACTTGGAGGTTAATGATTAAATATTGTGGAGTGTAAGTATGACTTGTAAATTTAGTAAAAAAAATATATTAATAATAATTTTAGTTATTATTATAATTGCAATTGCTTGTTTTGGAGCATATGCTTATTTTAGTAGCCCTAATAATCAAGTTAATGATATAGGTATAGCTACTTTTAATACAACAAATGCAGGTAATTTCGATTGTATTAATAGTTCTCAAGGAATGAAAGTATACCTTGATGATTCTGAAAAATATACTGTGTATGTCTTTAATTATGATGAGATGAGTAACTCAAATAAACTTTATTGGAAGGATAATGTTGAGTATGAGAAAAAGAAACCTACTCAAATTGTAGATGGAATCGTTGTTTACACTACTTCTGCAAATATTGGTAAATTTGTAGGAGAACCTCGTTTTGCTGCAATAATAGAAAATAATAATTTAAATGTTGAGGTTTATATGTCTACTCCATCTGTTGATGAAACAGTATATATGGCTAAAAGTTTCAAATTTAAATAAAAATTATTCAAATATAAAAGTTACTTTAGAATAAAAATTATTCAAATATAAAAATTATTTATATATTACAAATTTAAGGAGGTATTATAATTAATAAAAAATATACATTATTAATCGGCGTTATTTTAGCTATTTTTTTATTAATGGGTACGGTAAGTGCTGAATCAGATATTCAAGATAATTCTGTTGATTTAATAGCTAATACTGACACTGTTGAATGTGATATTCAAGATAATTCTATTAATCTAATGGATAATTCAGGTACTGAACTAAACTTAAGTAGTCCTTCAAGTTCAGAAAATGGTAAAACTTATGATATTAATGATGCTGATGAGTGGAGTAATGCATGGTTAAATATGAGAGTTCAAAAGGGTACAATTACATTGAATATTAATAATGATTTAGATATTACTGATTGTTTAAAGTCAAAGAACTATAAATATAATGATGATTTTGCATCTAAAACTTTGATAATTAATGGTAATAATCATGTAATTCATTGTGATAATAACCTTACTTTCATACATGAGTTTTTAGAGATAGGTCAAAATAGAAGATTTTTAGAAATTTATGATGGTAAAACTGTTATTTTAAATAATATTAATTTTGATGGTTTTGGATTACCTCTTGTTTGGAATTTTGAGTTTCGTGGAGGTTTAATTTATGCAACAGGTTCTTCTTATTTAGAACTGAATAATTGTCTTATTAATAAAGTTGATCTTGGATTTGATAAGAAAGGTGTAATTACTATACGTCACTCATCCACTCTTAAAATGACTAACACAACTATTCAAAATACTCATATTCATGGTCCCTCTTCTAAAAGTGGAGGTGTTTTTGTTTGTGATGATGATTGTAAAGCCGAATTATATAATTGTACATTTAAGAATTTAGGAAATGTGGCTAATAAACCTCATTGGGGTGGAGCTATTAATAGTTATGGTAAACTTTATTGTGAAGGATGTAATTTTATTAATTGTACTGCAGAAATGGGCGCTGCAATTTATATTCAAGATAGTAAGTCACAGGTAGAGATAAAAGATTCTAATTTTATTGATTGTAAAGCATTGTCAAATGGAATTATTTCTCTTAATGGTGCTGATGTTACTAATGTTAAATTAACCAAATGTAGTTTTATAAATAATGCAGTTAAACCTGATAAGAAGGCTAGTATTATTTATCTTGAGAATAGACGTCAAGCAATTTCATTAACTAAATGTATTTTTTATAATTCAAAAATTGATAATACCTATATTGTATATCTTGATGCTTCTAGACGTAATCAAAACATAACTTTTGATCAGTGTTTCAGATTTAATTATAATAATATTGGTAATACTGAGCATGCAGAGAAATGTATTCAAAGTTGGCTATCTCAAGACTTTTTAGGAGATAACCATGCTAATTTATATGATATTAAAACTTATACTTTAGTTTTTATAGATTCTAATAAAAATCCAGTAAATGATATGCCGAATTGTCCTGCATTACCTTTTTACATAAAGGTTAATGATGAAATTTTTAGAAATACTGTTGTTCCAATGAATCAACATAATAAAGGAACTTTTGAAGTTAGATTTGATTATTTTGCTGATCATTTATTCTATATTTACGAACCTACTGATAGTTGCCCAGTATTCCGTAAAAGAGTTAGTTTAGGAGAAGGATATGTTTCTTTAGATACTAATTTAGTTAAAGATGTTGTTAATACTTTTTCAGAAAAAGTAAATATTGACTTAAGGTTATATTATAATGGTAATAAAAATTTACCTTATGCATTTAAAAAGGTATATTATGTTTTGGATAATGGACCTAGAACAGAAATAGTTGGACTTACTGATAGAAATGGATATATTAATTTACCTCTTAATAATTTGATTGGTAGACATACAATTACTTTTTCAACAGATAAAGAACCAAATATTGCTCCATTAAATGCACAATATATTATTTTTGTTAAAAAAGGTACTAAATTTGTTGATGTAAATATAACTAGTACTGATAATGATTTTATAATTAAAGGTAAACTTTTAGATAGTTCTAATAATCCTTTACCTATTAATGAGATAATATTCATTCAGATTAAAGATGTTAATGGAGATACTTTAATTTCTACAAATACAACTTATAATGAAAAAGGAGAATTTAGTTATAATCATGGTTCTAAACTTCCTCAAGGTACATATATTGTTTCACTTACTTTTAAAGGAAATGATATGTACGGTGGAGCTAATAATGTTTCTCAAATTATAATTGATGGTAAATCAACTATTTTAGTGGTTCCAAGTGAAATTAATGGTGTTTTAGGTTCTAAAATTAATATTCCTGCTACTTTAATTGTAGGTGGTAATAATTATAATTTAACAAATGGTGTATGGTTCTTTACAACTCAAGATTGGTGGGATAAGTTTGTTACTGGTAAATGTACTTTTGATGAGATTAAATGGTTCAATAATACTAAATTAACTCCTGTTAGTTTAGATTATACAAATGGTATTCTTTTAGGATTAAATGGTTCTAATGTAATAATGGATTTAAGTGTAATTCCTTCTTTAGGTACTTATTATACATTTTTCTTAGTTAAAAATGATTCTAATATTGATTCTTCTGCAGCATTTAATTTCTCTTGTTTAATAGTTAAAGAGGATTCAATCATGGATGTGATTCCTAATACTACTTCTATTACTTATGGTGAAGATGTTGAGATTGAAATTATTATTACTGATAAATTAGGTATTGGAGGTGCTACTGGTCAAGCTGATATTTATGTAGATGGTACTTTTGTTAAGTCTGTTTATTTAAATGATGGATATGCTTCTGCTGTTTTAAAAGAATTTAAAATAGGTGAGAATGAGGTTGAAGTTAAATATCTTGGTGATAATAAATTTGTACCTGCTACTAAGTCTGTTATCATTAATGTAAATAAAAAAGATTTAAACTTTGATGTATTTATAGATGATGTTACCTATGGTTTTAATGCAGTTGCATATATTGACAGTTTACCATCTGATTTTAATGGTACAATTCAATTTGTTATTTCAAAAGATGGTGGAGTTGTATCTACTCTTGAGTTTAATCCTAAAGATAGGTATGATTTAGGAGATAATTATGAAGTAGGAACTTATGATGTTGCAGTTAAAGCTTATGGTGATGAAAGATATAATGATAGAACCGTTACAACTAGTTTTAATGTTGATATGATGAATGCTCTTATTGAATTAGATGTGGCTGATTATATTACAAAAGGAAATGATATTGTTGTTAATTTTAATGTTTTACCGTCATCTGCTACTGGAAATGTAACTATTTATTTAACTGATAAAACTCACAATGTAATTTATCAAAAAACTGTTGATGTAAATGATAAATCAATTATAATCAATGGTTCTTTGGTTAAAGCTGATGAATCTTATAAAATTATTGCAGAATATAGTGGTGATGCTCATTATAATTCTGATATTGCTGAAGCTGAGTTAATAGTGGTTTCAAAAGAGGTTACTCAAATTTCTGCTGATGTTGATTATATTTACTATGTAAATGAAAATATTGTTGTTGAATTTAATGTAACTGTTGTTGGTTCTTTATTACCTGTTACTGAAGGTACTGTAACAATTACTCTTTATTATGAAAATGGTACTGCTGTTTTAGATGAAGAAGGTAATCCTATTTCAAAAACTGTTGATGTAACTAGTTCAAAAGTTGATTTAGGATGTTTTAATGAGGATGTTTATAAGATTTATCTTACTTATAATGGTAGTCCAAATTATTTAAATTCCTCAAAATTCTATTATTTCAATGTTGTTAAACATGATTCTGAGACTGTTGTAAGTATTAATTATGATGCAGATAGAGTTCCTACTCTTACTGTTTACATCTTACCTGGAGATGCTACTGGTTCTTATCAAGTATTTGTTAATGATGAGTTATATGGTACTTATGATGTTTCTACTCATGAAATTGTTTTAAATGATTTAGATGGTGGATTCTATGATTTAGTTGTATTTTATGAAGGTGATTCTAAATATGATTCATCTATGGATGTTAATAATTTCACAATTAGATATGACCCAACTATAGATATGAAAATTAGTTATGATTATGATAATGATATATTTAAAGTAATTACTTTATTACCTAATGATGCTACTGGTACATATGTATTATATGCAGATGGAAACATCACTGGTAAATATGATGTAAATACCAATACAGTAGAAATACGTGGTTTAGGTGAAGGAACTCACAAATTCACTGTTATTTATAATGGTGATTCTAAATATAAACCTGGATCAAAAACTACTGTCTTTTCAACTATGAATACTTCTTATATTGATTTAGAAATTAATTATAATGATGAAACAAAAGTAGCTATTTTAAATATTCAAGTTTTACCATTAACTGCTACTGGAACTTATAATGTATTCCTTAATGGTGTAAACTATGGTACTTTTGATGTGTCTGTAACTAAAGTCCTCTTGGATAATTTAAAATCTGGAGAATACGAAGTTGAAGTCTTCTATGGTGGAGATGATACTTATAACCCTGCATATAATTATGGTAATTTCACTGTAACTAAAAAAGATGCTACTGTTTATGTAGATGTACCTGAAACTGTTATGATTGGTGACGACATTATTGTTAATTTTGATGTTTTACCTTCATCTGCTAGTGGAAATGTAACTATCTATTTAATTGATGGTGTTAAAGTTATTGATGAAAAAACAGTTGTGTTAACTGCTGATGGTGAGAAATCAGTTATATTTGATGGTAGTAACCTTGAAGCTAATAAATGTTATAAAGTTGTTGCAGAATATAGTGGTGATGATTATTATAACTCCAATGTTGCTGAAGCTGATGTAACAGTGGTTTCAAAAGCTATTACTCAAATTTCTGCTATTGTTGATGAAGTTTACTATGTAGATGAACATATTGTTGTTGAATTTAATGTAAATGTTGTTAATGGTTTATCTTCTGTTACTGAAGGTAATGTAACAATTGCTCTTTATTATGAAAATGGGACTGCTGTTTTAGATAAAGAGGGTCAAGCTATTTCAAAAACTGTTGATGTAACTAATTCAAAAGTTGATTTAGGATGTTTAAATGGGGCTAATTATAAGGTTTATCTTACTTATAATGGTAGTCCAAATTATTCAAAATCCTCAAACTTCTATTATTTCGATGTTGTTAAATATGATTCTGAAACTATTGTAAGTGTGAAATATGATGAAGATAGAGTTCCTACTCTTACTGTTTATGTTATGCCTATAGATGCTACTGGTTCTTATCAAGTATTTGTTAATAATAATTTATATGGGACTTATGATGTTTCTACTCATGAAATTGTTTTAAATAATTTCACTGCTGGATCCTATGATGTAATTGTGGCTTATAGTGGTGATTCTAAATATGATTCTTCCATGAATGTTGCTAATTTCACAATTAGATATGACTCAGATATAAATATGGGAGTTAGCTATGATTATGATAAGGATATATTTAAAGTAATTACTTTATTAGCTGATGATGCTACTGGTTCATATTTATTATATGCAGATGAACAACTCATTGGTAAATATGATGTAACTATTAATACTGTAGAAATACCTGGTTTAGGTGAGGGAACTCACAAATTCACTGTTATTTATAATGGTGATTCTAAATATAAACCTGGATTAAAGACTACTGTATTTTCAACTATGAATTCTTCTTTCATTGATTTAGAAATTAATTATAATAATGAAACCAGAATAGCTGTTTTAGATATTCAAGTTTTACCATTAACTGCTACTGGAAATTACACTGTCTTCATTAATGGTGAAGAATATGGTACTTTTGATGTGTCTGAAACTAAAGTTATCTTAGATAATTTAAAATCTGGTGAATACAAAGTTGAAGTCTTCTATAATGGGGATGATACTTATAACCCATCATATGATTCTGGTAATTTCACTGTAACTAAAGAAGATACTATTGTTTATGTAGATATATCTGAAACTGTTGCAATTGGTGATGACATTATTGTTAATTTCAATGTTTTACCTTTAACTGCTACTGGAAATGTAACTATCTATTTAACTGATAAGATTTACAATGTAATTTATAATGAAACTGTTGATGTTAAGGATAAACCTATTATAATCAATGGAAGTTATCTTGAAGTTGGTAAATCTTATAAAATTGTTGTAGTATACAATGGTGATAATAAGTATGATAGTTCAAGTGCATATGCTAATTTCACTGTTATTAAAGCAAATAGTAATTTAGTTGTTGAGTCTACATCTGTAGAAGTTTATTCACCTGTTGTTTTAACTGCTTATTTAGCTTCTGATGCTACTGGATTTGTCACTTTCTATGTAAATGATATTAAAGTTGGAGTTTCTGAAGTTAAAGAAGGAATTGCAAATTGTACTTACACACCTACTAAAGTAGGACAATACACAATTAAAGCAGTTTATGACGGTGATGATAAATACTTCGATTCTAATGCTACTGGTGATTTAGTTGTTAATAAAATGCCTGTTATAATAACTCCTACTGCATTAAGTACTACTTATGACAGTGGTAAATACTTCCAAGTAAAAGTTGTAAATAAGGAAGGAAATCCAGTCAGTGGACTTAAACTTTCATTAAAAGTTTACACAGGATCAAGTTATAAAACTGTCACTGTAACTACTGATGCTAACGGAATAGCTAAATATAGTGCTTCTAAACTTAGTATTGGAACACATAAAGTTATTGTAAGTGTGGCTGATAGTAATTATAATGCAAGTAGTAAAACAAGTTCAGTTAAAGTATCTAAAGCACCTACCATTGTAACTGCTAAAAAAGTTACCTACACAAAAGGAGCTAATAAATACTTCACAGTATCTATTAAAAACAAAGTAACTAAAAAACCAATAAAAGGCCTTTACCTTAAAATCAGAGTTTACACAGGTAAAAAATACAAAACTTACACTGTAAAAACCAACAGCAACGGAGTAGCTAAATTAAACACAAAATCACTCAAAATAGGTACTCACAAAGTTGTTATTTATACAACAAGTAAGTATTACACTGTTAAAAAATCAGGTAATCTTATTGTAATCAAAGGTAAAAAATACAAAACTTACAAAGTAAAAACCAAAACTAAAAAAGTCTCTAGTTCTAAATCAAAAGGACTTTTAGTCTTTTAGTGATCTTTGTTTAGTTAATGTTTTTAAATAGCTGTGTGGAAAAAGGTAATTATGGTGATTGTATCAGGTTACCTTTTTTCTTTTTATTTTATTAATTTTTACTTATTTTTTTTATTAAATTTTTATTAAATTTTTACTTATTTTTTTATTAAATTTTTATTAAATTTCTAATTGTATTAATTTTCTATCATTTGTGGCGGACAATGTAACTTATCTTTTTATTGATTTGTTGATTGTTTATTTTATTATTTGTTTTGTTTTTATATATTTTAATTAATCGTATATTCAATATTATTGTATATGTAATCAACTTCATATTACATTATAACTCTCATATATAAATAATAATAATAATACATATATCAAT
>JAKSUE010000037.1 GCA_024409165.1 archaeon | reverse complement strand
TATGTGAAAAATACTAAAAAGTATATAAAAAATAAGATACAAAAGTAAATATGAAATAATTAATAGACTGGGGAAAATATGGTTAATTTTATAAATATAATATTTATAATTATCTCAGCTATTTTATTTATCTTACCAGCATATGTTGCTAATGGTAGTGCTCTTGTTTTTGGAGGAGGAACACCATTAGATATGGGTAAAAGTCTAAAAGATGGAAGACGATTAATTGGAGATGGTGTAACCTGGAAAGGTTTTATTGGAGGAACTATTGTTGGAACAATTATAGGTGCTATTCTCGGATTAATTGGACAATTAAGTGGAATAACTATTAATCAACTTTCATTTGGAATGATAAATACTGTAGTTTATGGAGATATTTTAAGCGGATTATTATTAGGATTCCTTTTAGCATTTGGAGCATTATGTGGAGATGCTATAGGTAGTTTTATTAAAAGAAGAATAGGAATCCAACGTGGTAAATCTGCACCAATTATGGATCAATTAGATTTTGTTATTGTAGCAATTATCTTAAGTTTATTATTAGTAAAACTTGATATATTATTTATTTTATTAATATGTGTTCTTACATTAATAATCCATTTAGGAACAAATGCAGGAGCATATTTATTAGGATTAAAAGATGTTTGGTATTAAATCAACATCTTTCTTTTTTATTACTTCTTTTAACTTTTAAACTAATTTTTAAGTTATGATTTTAAAAATAATTTTTTATTCTATTTTAAATGATTTTTATTTAAAAAAAGTATAAAATTATTATTTATTTAAAATATAAAAAATAAAAGAAAAATAGAAAAAGAAAAAATAAAAAATAAATTAATTTAAAGCATTGAAACAAGCTTCAAGTAACTTATAAGTCATTTTTTCAGCATTTACTTCAGTATCGTTTTCTGGAATTTCGTAAACGAATACTTTAGCACCAGTCGCCACTATAGGATTATCTACTGTTGTAATAGAAGTACTTCTAGCTTCAATAGACATATTTCTAGGATAATAATTAAAACCAATAGCTTTTGCAACTTTATTTGCTAATTGAACAGAAGGACTATCCATAGTTGGAGTAGCGATATAATAATCTTCACCATACCACGGGCTATGATCATGACCAATAATCACTAAATCAACACCTTCATTTTCAATATCCTTAACTACATAATCATGCACTAAAGATTCACCATTGTTCCTTCCTTTAATAAAATCATCAGCATCTTTAGTTACATTAACTTTATAAAGAATAAGTTTACAGTCATGGTCTGAAGCAAAGGATTCAACAGCTTTAGGCAAAACTGATTGATGTAATTTTTCTCTTGAATGCATACCAGAGATAACTGCTATTTTAACAGAACCTCCAAATCCAGAGGTATGAACAATTTTATTTACATGGCCTAATTCATTAGATCCTATTTCTTTTCCATCATTAGTAAATTCAGGTAATATATTTACTGCACCTGCAATAACAATTAAACAGAAAAGAATTATTAATAACGTTTTCCAAATTTTCATAGACATCCCAATTAATAAAAATTATAAAAAAATTATAATTGATAAAAATTATAATTATAAAAAAATTATAATTATAGAATAATAAATTAATAAAAATTATGATTATAATTATAATTATAAAATCGAATTTTTCATCATAAGTGCTGTACCAATAGCTGGTGCAACAACACATTCTTCATCAGTATAATAATCTCCCATAGATTTAACATCAAGATTAAGTAATTTAGCTGCTTCAGCACATAATATATCTTTACCTAAACCAGTTACAACTACTTTATCAAGATTTTCTCTTTCTGAGACTTGTTTAAGACCTTTAGCGATTTGTTTAACTTGCATATTATGAATATGATGACACATTTCAATGATATTGTCCATAGAAAGAATATCTAAATCCGCACAGACAACACGGGAGATTCTTCTTGCAGAGTCTTCTTTAGATTTTCCAGCACCATCACAAGTAGCACATACAAAGTCTTCATCTTTAATAAGTCCAAGAACATTATAAACATCAGCAGTACTTGCAAATAATTCAGAAGCTACAGCATATTCTTTTCCATTGATTGGAATTGAATCAACAAAACTTGTTAAATTAGTTCTTAAAGTACCAGTATAAACTAATTCACCAGTTGCAGAACGTTCAAAGTCAGTTCTACCTTTAGCACATTCTTCACCATTTTTAATAGGAATAATATCTGTAGTTGTACTTCCTGTATCTACAAAAATACAATCTTTTTCAATTTCAGCTACAATTTGAGAAGTTGCTTTCCAATTAGCAGCTGCAACATCAATAGGATTATTGATGAGTTCTTCAAGAGATAAAACACCACTTAACCCAATGTATCCAACAGGAACATCAAATAACTTTTCACAAGTAGCTGCAATATCTCTAACACCTTCTGTTTTAGTTTCAAAAGCATCTACAAGCTCTGCTGTCATTGAAATTCCTACAGCATCAATTTCATCAATAGGACAAATTTTTTCAATTAAATCAACCAAAGTGACTCCTAATCTATCATTTTCACACCACATTGGAAGATATTCAAAATCAGTTTTAATCTCTTTAATTTCACCATCTTCAAAATCAATAATAGCTAAATCAGTGTTTGCACCACCAATATCAAAACCTGCAACTTTCATTATAAATTCGCCTAAATTTGTTTATATTTATTCTAAACTTGTTAAAAATCTTCTTTTTTAATATCTAAACGAACACCATTTTCATCTTTTAAAAAGCTAACTTTTCCATCATAAGCTATTTTATTAATCAATTCTTCATAACTAATATTTTCATCTAATAAATCAATTATTGACTTTGCAATATTAAAATTAGCTATTTTTTGAAGACCTACATAAGAAGTAGTGAATCTTGAATTAATTTCAATAAAATAAACCTTATTTTCATCTTCATTAATTATAATATCTACACCAACAAATCCTTTAATACCTGGAATATATTCACAAGCTTTTTTAGCAAGTTCAAAAGCATTATCTTTTAAAGAGTGTTCAAATGGAATTTCACCACCAACATACTCTCCACCATTATCATCAATTTTAACAACTTGTTTATTAAGACTTATTGGAATAGCTGTTTTACCATCACAAATTAAACTAACACTTGCAACAATACCTGGAATAAATTCCTGAACAACAAAACGAGACCCTTCATCATAAATTTCTTCTAACTCATCAATATCAATCTTAGATTTAATAAGTTTAAGATTATCACAATCAACACCAAAACGAGGTTTAGCTATTAACATATTCTCTTTAACAACAGATTTATCTGAATTATCTAAAACAGGAATATCCTTAGGTTTTTGCATAATAGGAACAGTACCATCTTCTACAGATTGATCTCCATAATCACCATTAACCTTATCAAAAAAGATTTGAATAGCTCTTTTCCAATAAGTTTTAGGATTAATAAGTATATTAAAAGTCTGAGGTTGATTTAATCTTCCATTAAAGTAATCAAAAGTTTCATACTTATCAGAAGCAAGTTTAACTGCATAAGAATCACAACCATAAACTCTAACATCATTCTTCTCAAGAATCTTAGTTAAATTATAAAGATTCATATCATTCTCAGCAGCAATAAACATAGATTTTGAGAAAATACATACATTTGATTCTAACCATTCCTCTAAAGAACCATCATTATCACTTGGAATAACAATCACTTTAAGATTAGAATCCTCATCAATTATATCATCAAAAATATTCTCAAAGGCCTTACAAACTAACACATAAGTATCAAAATTTTTTAATTCAATAGCTAAAGATCTAATAATCTCACAAGCTTCAGATACAATTGAATCATCCTCAACACCAGAAGCAGTGAAATACTCAAATATTAATATAGAATCATCATTAACATTAGATAAATCATTCATAATAATTACCTGATAGTTATTTTTAGTTGTAATCTTCATAAATTACAGTTAATCCATTTAAGTTTAAATCATCATATGGGAATTTAACATCTTCACCATCAAAAACGATTTTTACAAGAGCATTATTAGCTTCCTCAAACTCACTAACAGTCACATCTTCACCTGGAACCACTAATTTACGAGTAAAAGTAGCCATAACTGCATCAGGAGCACGAACAGCAAGCTCATCATTAGCATCTGCATCAATAATCTTATCTAACATAATCTTAGCTGCATTACCCATACCATAAGGGTTCTTAGCAGATCTCATCTTTTCAGCAAACTCTGCATCATCTAAAATTTTTCTTGCATTTTCAAGAATAACATCCTTATCAGAACCTACAAGAATATTTCCCCCAGCGGTCACTGTTTCAGGACGTTCAGTATTATATCTTAAAGTTAAAGCAGGCACATCAAGAGTAATAGCTTCCTCTTGAAGACCTCCAGAATCAGTTAAAATAAAGGTAGATTTAGAAATAAGTAATAAGAAATCAAGATAACCAACAGGTTTTATAATATGAACATGCTCCATATTGTTTAATTTATCGAACAATCCAAAGTTTTCAATCATCTTTTTAGTTCTTGGGTGAATTGGGAAAATAATATTCATCTCACTTAACTCACCTAAAGCACCAATAATATTCTCAACACGTTCTTTAATATCCACATTCTCAGCACGATGCATAGTTAAAGTAACAATATTCTCCATATTATCAATATCTAACTCAGCCAAAGATTGATCATATTTCTCAATTGGACGACTTTCAGCAATTTTAAGATTCCTAAAACAAGCATCCACAACAGTATTACCTGTAATAATAATTCTCTTACGACTAATCCCTTCCATCATCAAATTAATAGCAGATTCCTCAGTTGGAACAAAATACAATTTAGAACAAACATCTGCAGCAAGACGATTAATCTCCTCAGGCATAGTCTCATCAAAAGAACGAAGCCCTGCCTCAACATGCCCCACAGGAATATGTAACTTACTAGCCACCAAAGCACCAGCAAGCACAGCATTAGTATCCCCCTGAACAAGCAATATATCAGGTTTTTCTTTTAATACAACTTCTTCGATTCCATCCATCATTTTACCAGTTTGTTTACCATGGGACCCAGATCCAACATGAATATTATAATCCGGAGTAGGTAACTCTAAATCAATAAAGAAATTCTCAGACATCTCTTTATCATAATGCTGACCTGTATGAATCAACAACAACTCATGACCCCTATTCTCAATCTCATCAATAACAGAAGCCATTTTAATAATCTCAGGCCTAGTTCCAAGAACAACAGCTATCTTCATATTAAACACCTTTACATAAAATATAATTTTTAATTTAATAAATCTGATAATTATAAATCAATATAACTAACAAGTTCATAATATATTATATTTTAATTTTAATACATTTATATTTTAATATGAAAATTTAAAAAAAGTTTACAAATATGAATTATGATTTGTATACAAAAATAGAAAAATAAAAAAAATTTAGCATAGAAATTAGGATTTATCTTCCTAATGGTTTCGTAATATTTTCAATTAACGAATTTATTTAAACATCACAACTTATTTATAAAAGGATAAACATAACATTATATTGATTACTAGGAGGTTTAAACAATGAGTACTTATATTTTAAGAGGACGTCCAAGAACTAAAAAAGAAGAAAAAGAAAGTCAGATATTAACTTTAATATGTTTTGTTTTAATACCTATTGCTTTTTCAATATTTATGTTATGGGTAGTATTATTCTAAAAACTTGTCTTATTTTTTACTATTTTTATAACACAACTATTGGTTTGTGTCTTTTTTTTCCATTCCCAATAAGTTTGTTTCATACAAATTACTGCTACCAATTGAATTTTTGTAGCTTCACTCATTTTCTTAAAAGGTAACACTCCTGCAAGATATAATTCGGTTAAATAGGCTCCGTCGCCAGAACCTAATTTGACAAATTTAGCATCTTTGTAGCTAACTCCATTTCCTCTTCTTTATCTCTTTTAACACCACTAATTTCACGAATCTTATGAAAAATTTCTTGAACAGTACCAGCAGGTAATTTAGTTAATAATTCTACAGGAAATGGTTCTTCTTTCAAAGTCAACAATCCTTTAGAACAAACATTTAATTCCATACTTGACTTTCCTTTCATAGCTAAAACTTTGAGAACAATTACTCCATTCACTAAGTTTTGTAATATTTTCAATTAACGAATTTATTTAAACCTTATGAAACTATAATAACTTGTATATGTTTTTATATACATAAATTGGATAATCCTAAAAGAAAAGTAAATGAATATAACGTTTGCACAGAGTACGGTGTTACTGAAGAAATTCATAGTCTTATAATTACTAGATTATGTTATTATTTCCAAAAAAAATAGTTACTTATAAAAATAATAGAATACTAAAATATAAATTAATTAAGGGGAGGTTTTGTTATTTATGGTTGATAATAGTCCTTTTTTTAATGCTGCATTTAAAAGAGGTAATAAAGAAATTAAAAAACAGAATAAAGAATTATTAATTAAAAATGGTATTCCTGTTAAGAATACAACTTTACATTTTGGTGCAAGTGATGAATTTGTAAGTTTTTCTTATTTTATGAAAGAGGTTGCAGGATTAGATATACATAAAGATTTAGCAACACAAGAATTAGTTGATAAATTTAAACAAAGAGAAATAATTAAAAATAATAATAAAAAACTTTTAGAAGATAAAAATATAGATTATCAAGACTTTTGTAAATTTTATCAATCAAAAGAATTATATATTGATGTTCAAGAGATCACTCCAGAACTACTTGAAGAATACAATGAAGATTATCCAGCAGAAATTAAATTTAATAAAATTATTGATGCTATTGGTAAAGAAAATGAAAAAGAATTTTATTCATTTTTAGAACAAAAAGATTACAGTATTACTAAAGACACCGTCCTTTCTGAAATTATCAATGAATTTATTAGTTTTTCAATTAAAAATAAACAAGATACTCATTTTCTTTATGATAATGTAGATTTTATTATTAACGAAAATATTGATTTTGTAACAAATGCAAGATTAAATGGATTCAAAGTTGAAGTTAACATTGATGGAGAAAAAGAAAGCATACTTCGTAAATCTGGAACTTATGGTCAACTATTTGGAGAAGCTGGAGCAAACTTAGGTGCAATGATGGAACCTAATCTTAAAACTATGAAAGTTAAATGTCGTATAGCTCCAAAAGGAATAAGATTAACTCCTTGGAAATCCAATGAACTATTTGACTTAAGAATCCCTTGGGAAACTATCAGACAAGTATCTACAAGTAGTAAAGGATTACTTCTTAAAACTGATGAAACAACAGTTAGTTTCATAATGGAAAACCAGAATGAAATTAAACCTTTTTGGGCATTAATTGTAGATAATACTAATTTAACTGTTGAAGATGATGGATGGTAAAATTTAATTATTCTTCAACTATTCTCTTTTTTTATTTTATTTTAATAAAATCACTATTTTTTCTGTTTTGTAATATTTTCAATTAACGAATTTATTTAGACAAAAAAACAAAAATAAAAAGAGAAAAAAACAAAACAAGAAAAAATAAAGAATTAAACTAATCAAAACTAATTTAATTCTAATAAATTAAAAACAGGCTTAGAATCCTCTTCAACAGCACTAATTCGAATTGTTCTTTCTAAAGAAACACTAATTTCAGTATCTAACTTCTCTTTAAGTTGCTTTTTGAAACTATCTCTAAATGAAACTCGTATAGTTTTATTTTCATCTAAATCTCCACTTTTAACTTCAATACCACATTTCTTATTTTTAACATCAACTGAATAAAGAATTCCTATTACATTAATAGTATTAGTTTCTTCTTTTTCAACATCAGTAATAAGATTATAAATTTTTTCTGCATCAGTTGCAGTTAAACTTTTAGTATTAATTCCTTTAGGTTTAACAGAATAACAAATATCTAAATTTAAATTATCATTCTTCAAATTATTTAATAAAGATTTATATTTAAAAATAGGTTGAGACCCTATTTCTTCCATAAGTGAAGTAATTTTTCTTTTATCATCACCACAATCAATTATTCTACCTATTTGTTTTAAACTTCTTTTAAGATAAGAATCATCATAAAAAGTAGACTGATTATCTTTAGGCGAAACAAGTAAATTTAAAGAACCTATCGCAACAGCATCCACTTTAACATTAACCATATCTAAAATATTTTGATTATAACTTGAACCTTTCTTAACAGGATTATTGTCCTCATACATAGCACATGAATTAATAAGACCTTGAAGAGATAAACAAATATGACCAAGTTGAGTAATATCTATATTTTTATTATTATCATAAATATGAAAATCAAATGAGATTACTCCTAAATTATTTTTAGCATAACCCAACTCTCTTAATAATTCTTCATAACGTCCTCTAAGACTATTTAAATTACCCTCAACACCAAAATCATTAGGATTATCAATTAAGTAGTTTTCTAGAGGAGCCATAAGATTAATTATTTCTTTAATTTCTTGTTCTATAATCTTAATATCTCTATACTTCATTTTAATCCCTCATAATTTACAAAATCCTTTAGGATTATTTTCTCTTGTGTTTCCCCAAAAATTAACCCATTTATCTCTTTCTTTACAATATTCTCCGTATAACTTATGATTATTTTCTAATTTATATAATGGAAAAAAATCACAACCATAATTATAAAGTTCTAAATTGTACAACTCATTATAATCAATTTTATTTTGCATGACTTGATTTTTAAAAGAATCATATTCTCTTCTTAAAATTGTTTTATGATTAAAAATATCATTTAAATAATTATATTCTTCATCACTTAATCTAGAACTATCAATAACTATACTAAAATCAACATCATAAGGATTAAGTTTATCTGTGACAAAACTCCCATCAATAAGGATACGAATACATGATTTAACATTAAATAATAATTCTTTATACATTTTAAGAAAACATTCATACCTACTTTGTCTAGTTCGTGAATCTGGAAATCCATCAACAAAAATTGATTTAATTTCAGGTAATGTTATTTCATGACATCCTGGAGGTAACAACCCCTTTTCATTAAATTTAAGTACATTTTCATCCAAAGCCATTTAATCACTTGATATATTTATATATTCCTAATAATATTAAGTGATTTATATTACGGTTAAGTAGTATGTATTTATATACTATGAAAACAGGTTAGTATTTCTTCAATTAACATAGTGGAAGAATAGAGTAA
>JAKSUE010000036.1 GCA_024409165.1 archaeon | reverse complement strand
AGTATTGTAGAGTCAATTAGAGCATTTGATGATTTTCATAAAATTGATAAAAAACCAATGTTCTTTGGAATTGGTAATGTAATCGAACTTATGGATACTGATTCTGTTGGAGCTAATGCACTTCTTGCTGGAATAGCTATGGAACTGGGTGCAAGTATTTTATTTACTCCTGAAGAAAGTGGTAAGACTTGTGGAAGTGTTAGGGAATTAGCTATTGCTTCTAAAATGATGTTTTTAGCTAAAAACAGACAATCTATTCCAAAAGATTTAGGTGTAAATCTTCTTGTATTTAAAGACAAAAAGAAAAGAGTAGATATTAAAGAACATTATGAAGATGTTCCAGTTATCAAGAATGAAGAAGCTATGAAATTTGTACGTGATAAAGCAGGTAGTTTTAAAATTAAAGTCCATCACGGAATTAATGTAAAATCAAGTAAAATCACAGCAACTCACTTTAAACGTAATAAAGTAGATCTTGTTATTGAAGGAAAATCTTCTAAAGAAATCTATGAAGAAATTATTAATCAAAATCTTGTAACTCGTATGGAACATGCTGCTTATTTAGGAAGCGAACTTCAAAAAGCAGAAATAGCTATGTTAACTGGAAAAGATTATGTTCAAGATTTTAATTTATTTAAAAACCCTGATGATGAGATTTAATTTATAAATGTACACTAAATTTAATTTTTAGGTGATAAAATGGATAAAGAAAAATTAACTATTGAAGCAATTCAAGATAAATTATCTAAAGTAGGTTATATTTCAAGTGAAGAAATCAGTACCTCTATGTTTTTAGCATTATCCTTAAATAAACCTGTATTAATTGAAGGACCTCCAGGTGTAGGTAAAACAGAACTTGCTAAATCAATTGCTAAATCCTTAGATAGAGACTTCTTTAGGATTCAATGTTATGAAGGAATCACCTTTGAACAAATTGTTGGAGAATGGAATTATCAAAAACAACTTTTACATCTTGAAGCATTCAAAGGTAGTAAAAATGAAGAATCCTCTATTTTTGAAGATGAATTCTTTATAAGAAGACCTCTTCTTTCTGCATTTACAAATAAAAATCCTTCTTTACTTTTAATTGATGAAATTGATAAAGCAGATGAAGAAGTAGAAAGTTTCTTACTTCAAGCATTAGGTGAACAACAAATCACTGTAAATGATTTAGGAACTTTTGATCTTTTAAATGATTTAATTGTTATTTTAACTTCTAACTCTCAAAGAGTTTTACTTGATGAAACAAAAGACAGATGTTTGTTCTTATATATCTCTTATCCTTCTGTTGAACGTGAAATGGCTATTGTAAAATCAAGAATTCCAGAAGCTGAAGATGGTTTAATTAGAAAAGTTGTTAACTTAATTCACAGAATAAGAACTTTTAATTTAACTAAAAAACCCTCTGTAAGAGCAAGTATTGATTGGACTAATTCTGTCATGAAATTAGATAAAAACTATGAAAATATCGATGCATCTCTTGAAAAAAGCTTAGGAGTAGCTATTAAAACAGAAGAAGATAAATCTAAAGTTCAAAAAGAAATATTTAAGAAATAATGGATTATTATAGTAAGATAGATATGATTGAGTATTGATATTAATTGAATATTGATATAAGTAGAGAAAAGCAGAGTAGGTATAATGTCTTCAGAAAATGCAGAAGAAAAAATGGTTTATTTATCTAATAAATTAAGAAATAATGGCTTGCCCGTTAGTATTAGAAGTACTAAAACAGCTATTGATGCTTATAATTTAATAGGTGAAGATGATTATACACTTTTAAGAAGTGCTCTTAGGTCTGTTTATGTTAAGAATAAATATGATTTGCCTGTGTTTGATGAAGCATTTGCAATGACTTTTATGGCAAAACCTGCTAAAACAATTACTAAAGAGATTCAAAGACAAACTGAACATATGAGTAAAACTAAAATTAATGGTAATAAGTTTAAGATTAGTAAAAAGAAAGTTAAAGGTAATTCTCAATTATCAAAAAATCCAACTGAAGATCTTAAAGATTTTGCTCAAAAAGAATTAACAACAGATTATGAAGACCTTGTAAAAGATAGAGATATTTTAAATAGAGATTTAACTACTTTAAATGAATTTGACCAAAGAGTTTTTGATTTATGTCAAGAATTAGGTAAAAGAATTGCAAATAAACATTCAAGAAGAGCAAGACTTGCAAGTTCTCATAAAATAGATATTCGCCGTACTATGAGGAGAAATATGAAATATGGTGGAGTTCCAATAGAACTTGTTAATGTTAAACCTAATCTTCATAAAAAAGAACACCTTTTCTTAAATGATATTAGTGGTTCATGTGAATGGATTAGTAGTTGGTTCTTTATGTTAATGTTTGCTTGTCAATCTTCATTTAAACATTCTCGTATGTTTGAATTTGATAATAAATCCATTGAAACAACTGAATTTTTAAAAGAAAAGTATATGGTTGATGCATTTGCTGAAATTAGAATGTTACGTATGAGAAATGCAATGGTTCGTGGAACTTCTGATATGTATTCTGCTTTTAGTTCATTTATGGATCAAACAAATTTAAGTAAAAAATCATATATCATTATTCTCTCTGATTGTAGAGATTGGGCAGGACCTAAAGTAGATGGAATTCCTGCAAGTGTTGAACTTATTCGAGAAATGTCAAAACTTTCAAAAAAAGTAATTATTCTTAATCCTGAAGATAAGAAAAAATGGGATGTTGTAGATAGTTGTGTTTCATTATATAGGGATGCAGGTGCAAAGATTTACGAAGTAAGTACTTTAAATCAATTAGCTGATTTTGTATCTTCTATGTAATTTCTTTGATACTTTTGTATTAATTTTTTATTTTTTTAAATTTTATTAAATAATTTTTAATTTTTTATTTAAAATTTTTATTTTAAAAATAGTTTTGTTATA
The DNA here is from genome assembly GCA_024409165.1 of archaeon. GTDB lineage: Archaea > Methanobacteriota > Methanobacteria > Methanobacteriales > Methanobacteriaceae > Methanobrevibacter. Next base: position 6,474 of record JAKSUE010000036.1, on the reverse strand, counting down.
TTTACCCTAATATTTAATAATATTAAAAAATAAAATTCTATTTAATATAATTATAATATTAATTATTAAATTATTAAGGATGACTTTTTATGGAATGTACTAAATGTGGAAATCCAAATGTGGTTATTGAACGTAAAGCATCAGGTCAAGCTTTGTGTAAAGATTGTTTTATTAGAAGTATTGAAAAAAAGGTTATTCAAACTGTTAAGAAAGAAAATCTCATTGAAAAAGGAGATAAAGTTTTAGTTGCATTATCTGGAGGTAAAGATAGTGTTGTAGCTCTTGAAATACTTAATTCTTATGTTGAACGTCATATAATTGAATTATGCGCACTTACTATTGATGAAGGAATCGCAGGTTACAGTGATAAAGGTATTGCTATAGCTAAATCTCATACAGAACGTTTAGGAGTTCCTCATAAAATTGTTTCTTTAAAAGATACTTTTGGTACTAATATTGATGAAATAATGGCTTTGGATGAACATAGAGGATCTTGTACTTATTGTGGAGTTTTCCGTAGATGGATTATTAATAGGGTTGCAAGAGAGTTTGGTGCAACAAAAATTGTCACAGGTCATAATTTAGATGATGAGACTCAAGCTATTATGATGAATTATTTAGAAGGAAATGTTGAAAATCTTGCAAAAATTGGTCCTAAAACAGAATCTAAATCTGAATTGTTTACTGTTAAAATAAAACCCCTTAGAGAAGTTCCAGAAAGTGAAATTGCACTTTATGCTGAGGTTAAAGGTTTAGATATTCATAGTACTTCCTGTCCTTATGCTCAAGAATCTTTTAGAAAAGAAGTTTCAATCATGTTAAAAGATTTATCAAAAAATCATCCAACTATGATGTATTCTACTCTTAGAGGATTTGATAAAATTCGTCCAGCTATTAGGGCTGAAATGTCTCAAAATTTTGAATTTGAGAGATGTGAACGTTGTGGTGAGCCATCTTCTAATAGATTATGTCGTGCTTGTACATTTTTAGAGGAATTAGGTAAATAAAGTTTATTAATCAATTATTGGTGTTATTATGAAATTTACAGTTATTTATAATAATGAAACATTTAATAAAGAATCTGATAATGATTTAACTATTAAAGATGTTTTAGATGAAATGAATTTATCTTCTCAAACAATTATTGCTAAAAAGAATGGTGAGGTTGCTATTGAAGAGACCTCTGTTGAAGACGGTGATGAAATACAATTCGTCCAAATTATTTTTGGAGGATAATTAATTCACTAATTAATTCACTAATAATAATAGGTTGTGAAATTATAAAAGTTTATTATACTTGTGGGGCTTGTTATTTAAGACAAGCTCGTGATACTGCTGATTTAGCTACTGATGATGAAGACTTAAAATTTAAAATTATGCAACATGTTTTATCTTTTTTAGCAGAAGAATTTGATGAGAATCTTCAATCTAATTCAACAGGGACTCGTATTCAAAGATATATTAAAAAAGTCACTGGCTGTGATGATCCTTATAAAGCAGAGAAAATTGAAAGTAATCGAATTGCTTTAAATGTTTTACCCAAAGTTAAAGAAATCTTAAAAGATGATGATAGTTTAGAAACTTTTGTTAAAGTAGCTATTGTTGGGAATATTATTGATTTCGGAGCTTATGGTTTAGATGCAGATTGGGAGGATATGATTAATGATGGTCTTAAAAAAGAATTGGTTATTAATGATATTGATGCTTTTGAAGATGCTTTGAATAAATATGATGATGTTCTTTATTTGGTAGATAATACAGGTGAGATTGTATTTGATAAGTTACTTATTGAAAAAATCAAATCTTATGGTGTTAATGTAACTGTAGCTGTTAAAGAGAAACCTATTTTAAATGATGCTTGTATGGAAGAAGCCTTAGAAGTAGGGCTTGATGAAGTGGCGGATATTATTTCAACTGGGACTGATTCTGTAGGTATTGTTGAATCAATGGTTAGTGATGAATTTTTAGAATACTTTAAGAAATCTCCGTTTGTTATTTCAAAAGGTATGGGGAATTATGAAGGAATTACTGAAATGGACTTAGATGGTCAAGATGTTTTTGTTCTTTTAGCTGTAAAATGTCCAGCTATTTCTAATCATTCTGGTGTTGATGTTGGTTCTCATATTTTGCATAAATTATCTTAGATAAAATATTAAAATATTATAATAAAATATATAATAAAAAATTAATCATATTAAAATATTTTTAAATGTATTATGGGTGTAGTTGGTTTACTATGAAAATAGGATTTATTGGTTTTGGTGAAGTTTCATATAGGTTATCTAAAATCTTTTTTGAAAATGGGTTCGATGTATTAACTTCCGTTGAAGGACGGTCAATTAAAACTAGGGGTTTTGTTAATTCTATTGATTATATTGAACTTCTATCTACTTTTGAAGAGGTTGCTAAAGAATCTGATATTTTGATTTCTGCTAATAGTCCTCATAGTGCGTTAGGTATAGCTCTTAGATATGGTTCTTTAACTAATGGAGTTTATTTAGATTTTAATAATATTTCTCCAGATACTTCTAAACAGATTGCTAATTTTTTAGGGGATGATCATTTCGTAGATTCTGTAATTATGGGTAAAGTTAAATCTAAAGAATTGAATATTTATTTATCTGGAAAATTAGCTAATAAAGTTGAATCTTTTATTATGGATAATTTAGATAGTGGTGTTGATTCTAAGATTAATACTGTTGTGATTAGTGAGAATATTGGTGATGTTTCAGCTTTAAAAATCCTTAGAAGTTCTTATACTAAAGGAGTTTCTGCACTTCTTATTGAGACTTTTGAATCTGCTAAAAAGTTAGGTTTGGAAGATGAACTTTGGAATATTTTAGATTTAACAGAAAATAAACCATTTAGAGAGTCAGCTACTTCAAGAATTAATAATTCTTATAAATCTTCTAAACGTAAATATGAAGAATTAGAGGAAGTTTTAGAATTTTTAGATTCTTTCAGTGATAAAAAAGAGAAATTAATGTCTATAGCTACACGAGATAAATTTAAGTATTTAAAAAATAGAGATTTTGATAATTAAATCTTTAATAAATATTTAATAAATTTTTAATAGATTATTATTTATTTTTTTATCTAATTTTATCTAATTTTATTTAATTTAATTATCATGGATTGTTATTTTTACTCTATAATCTCCTCTTTTATTTTTAATTAATTCTCCACTTACAGGAATGTAACGAGAATCAAGTATATATCTTAAATATGTGACTTCTTTAGAAGGTAATTTAAGATTTGTTTTTATTTTTATTTTTCCTTTTTTTATTTGACAAGATATTTTATTATCTTTATCTATGAAGAGATTTGCAGGAATGTTTTCTTCTACTTTTTTAGCTTCGAATTTAGTGAGATTTAAACCTGCTTCAAGAGTTAATGGGAATGTTTTTGCTTCATTGCCTAATCTGAAGTTTTTATTTGCTTCTTTTGCTGAAATTCCTTTATCTACTTCACTTGCAACATACCAAGCTCTTTCAATGGTTTTAGCTATTGTTTGTCCTGGTGGTATAATGCCTTGTTTTTCATAGGATTTCATGAGTTTTAAGACTTCTTCTTTAGTGACTTCTTCTTCAAGGGCACTTGCTGCAAGTCTTGTCATAACAGGACCATAACCTGCACGTCTGAAACTTGCCCAAATAGATTCGTCATCTTTATAAAATCTACCTTCAACAATTTTATTAATTGCTTTTCCATTAAGATAAGCTATGTTTGTAAAACTGTGTCTTGAGTAAGTATTCATTTTATGTTTTAATAATTTTAAATTACGAGTTCCAGGGATTCTACCTGCTTCGATTTCTCTTTCTAATATTTCAATTGTGGTTTTTGGAAGTAATTTTTTAGTTTCTTTTGGAATAACCATATCATTTTCAAGAATTGATTTTCTGATGAATCGACCTGAAATTTTACGGGGATTAGTTACCTCATTAATTAAATGGAATTCAAGATTTTTTCCACCAGTTTCTCCTAAAAAATTGTTTATTGCATACCATCTGATTACATTACGATTTGGAAAATCTTGAGGAATTCCTAAGAAATTACCTTCGTTGATGAATTTTTTTGCATAATTTTTAACTTCATCAAGTGAGATATCTGCGGCGGTTATGTAATCTGTTACACCATCTTTAATCATCATTGAAAGACGAATTGGTACACTATAGGATAAAACAAGTCTGTGGTGTAATCCTTCAACTCCAATTACTTTATCTGCTCCTAGAGCTAAAGCCATTTCTTTTCTTGCTTCAAAATTTGTAAAGAATGGTGCATGGTTTGCACTGTATCCTTTATTCATGTAGATTGCAAGTTCAATTCCTTTTTCATCTGCGATTTTTTTTCCTTGTTTAATTAATTCTTCATGACCTTTATGTACAGGATCAAAATCAGCACTTATTCCAATCATATTTTAATTCCTAATATGTTTATAAAAATAGTAATATTGATTTAAAATTAGTTTTTTAAGTATTTTATAAATTTTAAGTATTTTAAGTATTTTTTAGTTATAATAATAAAATAAATTAATATAATAAGAGTGTTTCTTATTATATTGTGTGTACTATATTAATCATAGTAGATTGTATATTTAATTTTTATTAAAAATGTTTAAAACTCCAGTAATTAATAACCAGATTCCGATTAAAGAACCTAAGATTATTGGGTTTTTGATATAGGTTCCAAGGATTATGTAAATTACTCCAAGAACAATACCAAGAATTCCACTCCAGAATTTATATTTGTCATCTCTATTTCCAATAATTACAATTAAACCGATAATTATTAAGAAAATTCCAGCAAGATAAATAGTAAGTGCTGTTAAGAAACTGAATAATCCTGGATTGAAAATTAATCCAATACTTACAATAAGCATTATTAATCCAAGTATTACATTTAAAAGTCCTTTTGTAGTATTATAATCGATTTCTCCGATTCCTTCAATTAATAAGAATATTGAAAGTAATAAAACTGATAATCCAAGTAATTCTGTAGATGGGATTATTTTAATTGCAGGTCCAACAATAATTATAAGTCCTAATATTATTGCAATTATGCTTGTTGTTATTTTTTTCAAGGTTTCCCTCCATGATTTTAATTATAATAATTTTAATTATAATAAATTATTAAAGTTTTTATATATTATAGTTTCGATTTAGTAAGTATAAATTGATTATAATATAATTTTAATTTATATTCTCATATAATTATATTATCATTATATAATATATTTATTAAATTATATTAGTATAATGGTAAATGTTTAATAGCTGTTTTTGATTTAGTAAGTTCACTAAATTTAACTTCAGCTAACCATTCTTTTTTACAATCACAATCATATTCGATTTGGCTTTGATCAAAGTTTGATTCAATAATCATATATTTTAATTCTTTATTACATTTTTTACAGTTGTAAGGTCCTCTTCTTGAACCGAATCCTGATGTGTCCATAAGTGCTGGGATTTCAACATTTTGTCTTATGGTGTTTATTACTTCGATTACTGACCAAATCCATGGTGGTTGATAAGATCCTCTTCTCCATAATCTTTCGATTAATGTTCCTTTGTGGATTGTTGCAGGACAACATGAGACTCTGTCAACTCCTATTTTTTCACAGTAATTTGCAGTTTCAATTGCTTCGTCAATAGCTTCTTTTTCAGATAATAAAATAGGTTTAACAAAGATATAACCTTTAGATTTAACATTATAATCTTTTTTAGCTTCTTTAATTATATCAATTGCTTTTTCAAAACTTTTATTATTAAATCCTTTATTTATTTTATTTAATCTGGTTTCTTCGTTTGATGTTTCAAGACCAATACTTATTTCGAATAATTTATCTCCAATTATTTCAAAGATTTCATCTAAAACTTCTCTGTTAACAAATTCTGGTCTGGATTCTACAACAATTTCACTGATTTCATCACAGTTAGCTAATTTATTTAATACATAGTCACGTGCTTCTTTAGGAACTTCTTTTGGATTTAAAAAACTACCTGAAGCAAATAATTTAATAGCTATTTTATCTCCGTTTTTGAAGTCTGTTTTGAAATCATGTTTATTAAATTCTCTTCCGAATAATTCAATAATTTTGTCATTTTCAATTGGTTTAAGATAGCAATCTGAGATATAACTACACATTGTACATCCACCACTTGGTCCAAGAGCCCATGTACATCCAGGGGTTGGTAAGATTAAGAATATTGTTTTTCCTTTTCCAGAGTATAAAAGGTCTTCTTGATACCAACTTGTAGCTAATCTATCTAATTCTTTTACTTTAGAATTTTCAATTGATCTATCTCTTATTTCTTTGGTTAAATCTCTTATTTCCATTATTTCAATCCTTTATAATCTATAAAAACTTTTAATTTTTCAGGTAATATAGGAACAAAAACATGAATCCATTTAAAAGGAAATAATAAATTAATTAAACCATGAGCTACTGCTAATAAAGTACCTTTAGATGAACAT
>JAKSUE010000035.1 GCA_024409165.1 archaeon | reverse complement strand
ATTATAAAATTAATAATTTATTTTATTAATTCATATTTATAATTTATATTTATAATTCATTTATTAAATTACAAAAATGGTGATTATGTGGAAAATTTTAGTGAATGGTTCCATGATATTTTAGAGGAAGCACAAATTACAGATAGTAGATATCCTATTAAGGGAATGAGTGTATGGTTACCTTATGGTTTTCAAATTAGAAAACACACATTAAATGTTTATAAAGATTTAATGGATGTTGATCATGATGAAGTTTTATTCCCAATGCTTATTCCAGAAGCAGAACTTGCTAAAGAAGGAATTCATGTAAAAGGATTTGAAGATGAAGTTTACTGGGTAACTCATGGTGGTAAAACTGAATTAAATGAAAAATTAGCTATTAGACCAACCAGTGAAACCTCAATGTATCCAATGTTCTCTTTATGGGTACGTTCTCATATTGATTTACCAATTAAACAATATCAAGTTGTAAACACTTTCAGATATGAAACTAAACATACCAGACCTCTTATTAGAGTAAGAGAAATTACTACTTTTGCAGAAGCTCATACTGTTCACAGTTCAGCTGAAGAATGTAAAGAACAAACTGATGAAAGTGTAAGAATTTATAAAGCAATTTTTGATTCTATGGGAATTCCTTATCTCATAAGTAAAAGACCAGAATGGGATAAATTCCCTGGTGCTGAGTACACAATGGCTTTTGATACAATTATGCCTGATGGAAAAACTTTACAAATTGGTACTTGTCACAACTTAGGAACTACTTTTGCTAAAACCTTTGATATAACCTTTGAAAATAAAGAAGGTGAACATGAATATGCTTATCAAACATGTTATGGTATTTCCGATAGAGTAATTGCAGCAGCTATTGCAGCTCATGGTGATGAAAAAGGTCTTGTATTACCACCAAAAATTGCTCCAAAACACATTACAATAATTCCTATTATTTTCAAAGATGGTGCTGAAGAAGTAATGGCTAAATGTAGTGAAGTAAAAGAAGCCCTCCAAGCTAAAGGAATCCGTGTACAAATGGATACAAGAGATATCAGACCTGGTAAAAAATTCTATGACTGGGAGTTAAAAGGAACTCCACTTAGATTTGAATTAGGCCCAAGAGACTTAAAAAATAACATAGCTATTATTGGAAGAAGAGATACTGGTGAAAAAATTGAAGTAAATCTTGACGATGATATTGCAGAAATTGTATCTAATTTATTAACATCTATTGAAACTGATTTAAAAGCAAAAGCATGGGCTAAACTTGAAGAATCTGTTGTTACTGTAGAATCATTAGATGAAGTAGCTCCTGCTGTAGAAGATGAAAAAGTTGTTCAATTCTACTGGTGTGGAGACGAAGAATGTGGTCAAGCTATTGAAGAAGAAACCAATGTTGATGTCTTAGGACTCAGAGAAGAAAACATTGAAACTGACAAAGTATGTCCACATTGTGGAAAACCTGCAAAACACCTTGCTTTAATGGCAAAAACATACTAAATACTATTTATAGTATTAAAAATTAAACTTAATAAAAAATAATAAAAATAATAAAAAATTAAATGTGAGAATGGTAAAATGGATAATATTTATGCAATAATTCCTGTAAGTCAATTTGCAAATGCAAAAACAAGATTATCACCATTTTTATCTCCTGAAGAGAGAGAAAAACTTCTAAAAGCAATGTTAAAAGACATAGCTATTGCATTAAAACCTGTAACTGATAAAATAATAATTATTAGTAAAGATGAAGATGTATTAGCTTATGCTGAAGAATTAGAACTTACAACAATTATTGAAGAAGATAATCCTAAAACTAAAAACCTTAAAGCTTCTGATAATTCAGGCCTTAACATAGCTCTAAAACAAGCAATGAAGTGGTCCAGAACAAAGGTTAGAAAAGTTATTATTTTACCATCTGACATCCCATTAATTGGAAAAACCAATATTAAACTCTTAATAAATCAAGCTAAAAAACTTGATTTTATAATTGTTCCATCTAAAGGAGGTGGAACAAACACATTAATCACTAAACCATTAGCTATTGATATGAAATTTGGAGAATTCAGTTTCCAAAAACACATCGATGAAGCTACCAAGAAAAAACTCAACCCAATGATTCATGACTCATTCTACATGGCACTTGATGTAAACACAACAGAAGACCTCGGTGAGATTATGATTCATGGAAATGGAACTGAAACTAAAAAATACTTAGAATCATTAAATATCAAAGTAGAATCAATCCATGGTCACGAAAGACTAAAAGTTACAAGAGAATAATTAAATTAATAGAAACAAGTAAAAAATAATTAAATTAATACAAAAACCACAAGAGGATAAAATATGATAGGTTTATCAATTGCAGGATTTGATCCATCAGGAGGAGCAGGTATCCTAACAGACATAAAAACCATGGCAGCACATGGTGTTCACGGTGCCTCTGTAGTCACAGCACTCACTGCACAAAATCCAAAAAAAGTATTTTCTGTTAAACCTATATCTCCCCAATATATATGTGATCAAATAGATTCAATATTTGATGACTATGATATAAAATACTCAAAGACAGGCTTATTATTTTCAAAGGAAATCATAAAAAGTGTCAGTAAAAAAGTAGACGAATATAATTTAAGCTTAGTTGTTGATCCAGTCATGGTTGCAAGTGCAGGAGGTTCACTTGCAAAAGACGAAATGGCAGAATCATTAAAAAAATATTTACTTAAAAAATCAATCCTCACAACCCCAAATGTTTCTGAAGCTGAAAAACTATCTGGAATAAAAATAAACAATCAAAATGATGCAATAGAAGCAGCATATAAAATTGGAGAATACTGTAATGTCATCATAACAGGTGGCCATTTAAATGGAAACAACATAATCTACACAAAAGAAGACAACAACATAACAATCATAACACAAGATTTAATTGAAACAAATAATCTCCATGGAACAGGTTGTAGTTTATCAGCAGCTATTATATCTAATTTAATTATTGAAGAAAATAAAAATACTGATAAAAAGAATAAAAATAATAATACTAAAAACAATGAAAATCTTACAAATAAAGATTTAATAATAGCTATTGAAAAATCAACAAAATTCATATACCAAGCTGTAAAAAACGGCAGATATGGTACATTAAATCCTAATTTTAATATTACTAAATTTTAATAAAAAATAGATAAATAGATTAAAAGTAAAAACTTTTATCTATTTATAAATAATTTAACTAATTTTTAGAAACTAATGTTAAAAAATTCATTATTGGAGTGAAAAATCCATCATAATTTTTATTATGGATATTTCCAGCCATATCTTCAAATCTATCATCTAATTCTTTAACAAATGACTGATTATTATAATCTGCATCTGTAAAGTAATGGATTTGAACTAAATAATTAGTATTTTCTTTTGAAAATAGATAATTAACTCCAATATGATCCCATTGTGTTTCTGTATCTCTTGATGGATTAGTATAATATTCTCTATCAACATTTATACCACCTAAAGTAATATTAGATGAATTTATAACTTTATATCCTCCATGTTCTAATTCTGCAAATTTGGCTCTTGAAATATCAGTTATATGGGTTTCAGGCCAATCTTCCCAGATATCCCAAATAACATAACCGTTAGTGAATGCATGTTTTGTTTTAGATTGATTTGTCATATTTAACTCATCTGTTGTGTTCCATGCTTCAGGGATAATAACACTTGTATGTCCAAATTGAATGTCTTTATCTGTAGAAACAGATAACATGTTATTTATTGTACCAATATTACATACAATATAAATCAACAATATTATTACAAGAATACTTAATAATTTATCTTTAGTTTTCATAAGCATTCCCCCTATGGTCTGTTTTTGACCATCTTCTTTCTTTTCTTAAAATCATGGTATACATTGTTTTAAAGAATAATGGAATTAAATGGAAACAATAAATCCAATAGTAAACAAGGTCTTTAAGGAATAATAAGTATCTTTTATCATCTCTAAATAATGAAATAGCTATTCCTGGGAAGAATGCAATAGCTGATACAATACCAATTATTAAGGGAGCTTCCATTCTAATAACTGTTGGAATATCAAGAATAAACCAAGCAAGCATATTAACAATGAAAATTACAAATCCAATGAATATAAACAAATTAAATAAGTATATTGAAATATGTGAAATCATACCTATTTTTTTAATTATAGATATTTTTGATGTTAATATTCTTGAAGCATAAATAAATAATGTTTCAAAGTTTCCAATTGCCCATCTAACTCTTTGTTTAATGAAATCATTCCAGTTTGTAACTGCTTCTTGATAAACAGCAACATCACCACAATAACGTATTCCACCACCATTTAATGCAAGTTTTACACTTAAATTTAAGTCTTCTGTAACTGCAAAACCATCCCATTTTCCAGCAGAAATAATTGCATCTTTTTTAACAAATTGGCCATTACCACCTAAAAATCCATTAAAACCAATGGTATCTTTAGCTCTAAGAATATTTCCAAAACCTGAAAACTCCACATCTTGCATATTAGTTAAGAAGTTTTCATCTTTATTATACATTCTAACTCTTGATTGAACACCAACAACACGAGAATCATTTAAATAAGGAATTAATTTATTTAAATAATCTGGACATACTTGTGTATCTGAATCAAAAACACCGATAATCTCTCCTTTAGCTATAACTAAAGCATCATTTAAAACAAAACCTTTACCTTTTCCAGATTTTGGAGCTTTACGAGTCATAATTTTAAGATTATCAAATTCATCAGATAACTTAACTAAAATATCTCCTGTTTTATCAGTAGATCCATCATTTACAACAATTACTTCAAAATTATCCTTACCCTCAATTTTATAATCCATATTTATAATACTTCGAATTGTCTTTTCAATAACAAATTCTTCATTATGAGCAGGAATAATTATTGAAACAAAAGGATTAACATCATAAGGAACTGGTTCTTTCTGTTTTTTTAAGCTAAAAATAGCTAAAACCAACATTATAACAGATGGAATAAAAATAATCCACTGAATAAATGTAACATTACGAGAAACAACACCACTTATGATTAAAGTTATAGAAATAACTAATAATAAGACAGAATATAATTTTTCTATCACTAATTCATTAGCTTTTTCTTTAAAACGATTTTTAACATTAATTAATGCATCCGAATCAGTTGTATGTTTCTTTAATGCTAAATCAATAGCAAACCGTATTTCATCAGAATCATAATTTTCTAAAATAAAACCATAATTTCTTATTAAATAATTATCGAAATAATCACAATTATTATCAAAATTATTCTTGAAATTATTCCCAGAATTATTCCAATAACGATTCCAATAATTATTCTCAGAACTGGAATTATCTAAATTATGATTATCTTCTAAAATGTAAATAATAGGAATATCTAAATCAATAATCCTATTTGCAACATTTAAACCACTATCTCTATTTAAGTTCATACTTATAAAAATCAAATCAATATTTAATTTTTTTATATCTTCAATAGAAATATCACCATTACTTGAAACACCTAAAAGATTATAATCAAGATTATTAATAGCTGATTTAATATTATTAATAACAGTATCATTTTTGCTCAAAATATAAATATTAGGTGTTTTACTTTCTAACTGTTTAATTGAATTACTTAAACTATTTGTTGATAAAAATTCTTCATGAACAATTTTTTTAATGAAATTAGTAGGAGTCAAATTATTACCTCCTTTTAATTTAAAAATTAAAAAATATCATATTAATTAATAACTATTAGTTCAATCAATAAACAGAAATATAGTATTAATTAATAACTACTTTAGTTCAATCTACAAAACCTTGAGCTAAATTTAATTTTTCATTTTCAATTTTTGATTTATTAATTGCAAATTTAATAGCTGTTTTAATACTTTCCTTTTTAAAAGGTTTTCTAATAAATGCATATGCAGAGGAGTTAGCAAGAGATTTATTAAACGTGTCATTATCCGAATTTGCAGTTAAATAAATAACAGGTAAATCTAATTCAGCAAGTTTAGAACTAACATCAATACCAGTCATTTCACCTTTTAATTTAATATCCATTATTGTTAAATCAGGATTTTCACGAACAGCTATTTTAATTGCATCTTCGCCATTATCCACAGTATCAATAACTTCATAACCTAAATCAATTAAGGTGATCTTTAAATCTAAAGCAGTAATTGCTTCATCTTCAACAATTAAAATTCTCTCAGTCATAAAAAGACCTCCTTTATCTTTTTAATTCAACATATTAAACAATATTCAATAGAAATTTTAAAACTCTAAAAATGATTAAGTTTTAATAATAACGAATTAAATATTATTCAATAATAATTCAAAACTTTATAAAATAATCAATTTTTAATAATTATATTGAAAATTATCATAAATTTTACAAAGTTACAGTTAAACATTCATAAAAATACGAACATTTATAAGGGAGCAAAGATACTTTATATAACATAGTATTTAAATATATCTCAAAAAATTTTAAAAAAAATAACAATTCCCCCAAAAAATCATCCTTAAAAAAGACAACCATCCTTAAAAAAGACAGTTGAACAAAATTATATAAATAACATATAAAAAGGAGGATTTCCATGAAAGGAAGACCAAATGAATATATTGGTAAAAGATTTGTAGATTATGTAGATATTGGTATGTTATTTTTTGATAACAATGATAAACTTGTAAACTTTAATGACACAGTAAAAGAGATTTTACACTACGATGAAACAGATATAGGAAAATCAATTGAAGAATTATTCGAAAATAATGATGAAATTATAGACTTCTATTATGGGGATGAAAAATTAAAAGAGTTTAAACAGAAAAATAAACAGTATATCAACCCTAATAATAAAATAAAAACTAAAAAACCAACAGAAAACAACAAAAGAAAAACAACACTCTATGACCCTCACACAAGATATGAAACATTATGGTTCCAAATTCATAAAATTCCAATTTATGAAAATAATGAATTTTTAGGAACAATGTTTACAGCTCATGATGTTACAGAAATTAAAAACACAATATTAGAAAAAGAAGTCTTATTAAAAGAAGTCCATCACAGAGTTAAAAACAATTTACAAATAATTTTAAGCTTATTAAACTTAGATATGCATTTTTATCCAGAAGATCCAGAACATACACTTGAAAATGCAAAAATCAGAATTTATAATATTGCATTAATTCATGAAAAAATCTATAATTCTAAAAACTTATCCTCAGTTAATCTAAAAGATTATATTCATGACATAATTGAATATATGAAAGACTTAACTAATGGAAACATTGAATTTAAATTAGATTTAGAAGATGAAAATTTAAATATTAATAAAGCTGTCCCATTAGGATTAATTATTATTGAAATAATGAATAATTCAATAAAACATGCATTTTCAGATGGTCAAAATGGAATAATTACTCTCAAATCAGAAAATGAAGATGGAAGAATCAATTTAATAATATATGATAATGGTACAGGAACTACTAATAAAAGTTACTTTAATAATGAAAATGAAAATAACAGAGATGAAAATGTAAATAATAAAGATAAAAATAATGAGAATGATGAAAATAATAAAAAATGAACTAATAAAAAATATAACAATAAAAATTATTAATTAATTAATATAATTTAAAAAGTAAAACAATAAAAAAAGTAAATAAAAAAAGTAGAAAAAGTAAAAAAAGAAGATTAAAATCTAATCTTCCCAGACACCTAAAAGTTCTTCAACTTTTTCTTGTAATTTTAAACATTCCTCAGAATTTCTATCTCTTGGTTGAGGAATATCTACAGGAACAATCTCTTTAACACACCCTGGATTTCTATCCATAACAACAATACGATCAGCTAAATAAACTGCTTCATCTACATCGTGAGTGATGAAAAGAATAGTAGTATTAAATCTGTTTCTAACATCAATTAATTGTTCTTGTAATTTGTGTCTGTTTTGCATATCTACAGCAGAAAATGGTTCATCCATAAGAAGAACAGGAGCATGGTTTAATAAAGAACGGATAATAGCTACTCTTTGTTTCATACCACCTGAAAGTTCGTGAGGATAACTATCTTTAAAATCAGCTAATCCTACTCTTTCTAAGTATCTTTCAGCAGCTTGAAGATTTTCTTCTTTAGAAGCATTTTCCTGTAAATTTAATCCAAACATTACATTATCTAAAACAGTTAACCAAGGGAATAATGAATATTGTTGGAAAATAAATCCTCTATCTTTTGATGGACCTTCAACTAAAACTCCACCATCATAAACTTCCCCTTGGGTAGCTTCTTCTAAACCTGCAACAATTCTGATTAAAGTGGTTTTTCCACAACCAGAAGGTCCTAAAATACAGATTAACTCATTATCATCAACATGTAAATTTACATCTTTTAATACATTAAGAGTTTCATCTTTATGTTTTGTTACAAATGATTTAGATACATTTTTAATATCAATTGCCAATTAAAACACCTTTAAATCAACATAATTATAATTACAATATTAACATACACTTATTAATATAATAAATTACCAGAAGACTGAATCTTGTAATTTTCTAAATACTACATCAAATGCAATACCAATTATACCAATAACTAAAATACCAACTACCATAGTTCCAGGATCAAACAAGTTACTTGCAGTTAAAATCATATGTCCTAAACCATCACTGGAAGCGATCATTTCAGAGGAAACAGTACACATTAAAGCAATACCTACAGCTACTTTAAGACCTGAAATGATATGAGGAACTGCAGAAGGCATAACAATTTTAGTTAATACATTCCATTTATCTGCACCTAAAGTTTGAGCAGCTTCTACTAAAACTTTATCAGTTCTTTTAACACCATCAATTGTGTAAACTAAAAGTGGGAATACACAACCTAAGAAAATAACAAACACAGCAGAAGACAATCCTATACCAAACCATAAAATAGCAAATGGAATCCATGCAATAGGTGGAACCGGTCTAAGAACACTAATAACTAAAGAACAAAAACTGTCCCAAGTTTCAGACCAACCTAAGAATATACCTATTGGAATAGCTACAACAGAAGCTAAAATAATACCTAAAAATACTTTAATCAAAGTACTAACAGTATTAGTAAATAATTCCCCATTAACTATTAAAGTCCATCCTGCACTACATACATCAATAGGACTTGGCATAATAAATTTAGGCCAAACTACAAAAACTTCAGTAATTAAAAACCAAACCAATATGATTAATATAGGAAAAACTAAAGGTAATAATTTTTTCTTTAAACTTAAATTATTCAAAATAATCACTACATAAAATTTATAACTAAGAGCCATAGTAATAAAATAATGAAATAACAATTACAATTAACATAACCCTAAAATTACTAATCAATTAGTAAAATTAATATAAATCTATTAGACGTGATATTATAATTTATTCATAATAATCTAATTT
>JAKSUE010000034.1 GCA_024409165.1 archaeon | reverse complement strand
AAGAATTAATTAAAGTGTTAAACACTTTAATTTTTTTATTTTAAGCTTTTAATAGTTTACTAGTGAACTATTATTTTTTTATTTTTTTTAATTTTATTTTGATTATAAAAGTTTTTCAACTCTTTCTTTAGCTTTTAAGACTTCTTCGTTTTCTGGGTCGAATTTTAAGAAAAGGTCGTAGTTTTCTAAAGCTGTTTTATAATCTTTTTTATCTTCCATGATAAGTCCGATTTCATAATATGATGGGAAATATTCTGGATTTAATCTGATAGCTGTTGTGAATGCTTCAAGAGCTACGTCTTTTTTAGATAGTTTGTCCATACAGATTCCAATATTATGATATGCACTTGGAAGTTCAAATACAGTATTCATTGCTTGAGTTTCATATAAGTTAATTGCTTCTTCAAGGGATTCTATTGCATCTAAGTATTTTTCAAGGGAGATTAAACAGGATCCTTTTAAGAATAATATGTTACAGTTCTTTTTATCTTTATCAAGGGCTTTTTCATATACTGCTAATGCTTCTTCATATTTATCATGGGTTTCGAAGATGTATCCTTGACTCATTAAATCGTAAATATCTTCTACTTCACTTTCCATTACGACTTTATAGACTTCTTCAGCTTTTTCATCTTCTTCCATGATTTCATAGGTATGACCTTTTGAGATTAAAGCTGAGATATTATTAGGGTCGAGTTCTAATGCTTTATCAAAACATTCAATAGCTTCTTCGAATTGTTCGGTAATTGTTAGAACAGTTCCTTTTTGAATAAATTCTTCAAGGGTTTCAGGTTCAATTTCTAACATGGAATTCATATCCGCTATGATTTGATTTTCATCTATGCCCATTAAATCATCATCTTCTCTAAAAGTATCTTGAATTGGTAAAGATTTAGCTTCTTCAATTGCAGCTTCTTCATTTTCAGCCATTATATTGCTGAATTCAATTGAATTTAATAAGATATTAGCTACTTCAGGGTATTGATTAATTACAATATCCATATATTTTGCAGCTTCTTCTCTATCATTTTCTTTAAGAGCAGTTGTTATTTTATCTAATAAATGTGTTAACATAGGGTCTTCAAATTCCATTTTATCACCTAATTATTCATTTATATTTTTCATTTTATGATTAGTTATGTTATTTTATAGTATAAGGGTAATTATTTATTTTATCTATTATTTATTTATTAATTTATTATTTATTAATTTATTAAGTATTGATGATTTATTTAGTTTAATAATTCTTTCATGAAGTAGTACATTACTGCTTTTTGAGCATGTAATCTGTTTTCAGCTTCATCAAATATTACAGAGTGAGGGCCGTCGATTACTTCAGATGTTACTTCTTGACCTCTGATAGCTGGTAAACAATGCATGAATATTACATCTTCTTTAGCTAAATCAATGAGTTCTTGACGTACTTGGTAATCTTTAAAGTCTAATTCTCTTTGTGCTGCTTCAGCTTCGTCACCCATACTTACCCAGACATCTGTGTAGAATACATCTGCGTCTTTTGCAGCTTCTTTTACATCTGAGGTTATTGTTATGGTTGAGTTGTTGTTTTTAGCTATTCTTAATGCTTCTTTTATGATTTTTTCGTTTGGTTGATATTTATCTGGACATGCTACTGTGAAATCCATTCCTAAACATGCACAAATAAGCATAAGAGAGTTACAAACATTATTTCCATCACCAAAGTAGACAAATTTTCCATCAAAGTTGCCTTTATGTTCTTTTACAGTTAACATATCTGCTAATGCTTGACATGGGTGTTCAAGATTAGTTAAACCGTTAATAATTGGAATATCTGCTTCTTTAGCAAATTCAACAACATCATTGTGTTCAATTGCTCTAATCATAATTCCATCAACCATACGGCTTAATACTTTAGCTGTATCTGAAATAGGTTCTCCTCTTCCAAGTTGAATATCTTTATTAGATAAAAAGAGTGCAGTTCCACCTAATTCATACATTCCAACTTCAAATGAAACTCTTGTACGAGTTGATGACTTTTGAAAGATCATAGCTAATTTTTGACCTTCAAGTGGCTTTTCTTCTATTTTTCCAGCTTTGAAGTCACTTGCTATATCTAATATTTTTTCGACTTCATTTTCAATATCAAGTACTGATAATAGACTTCTCATATTTTCCCCTCATAAAATAAATATAATAAATATAATTATAATCATTGATTAATTTTTAATTTAATTAGTCATGATTTATTTTTTTAATTAATTAGTTAGGATTTAATTAATTAAATTTAATAAAATATTTAATACTATAAAATGTTATTTTATTTTCAATTTTAGCTTAAAATAAGTTTAATTTTTAAAAATAATCTTAAAAATAATAAATTAGTATTTAAAATTGTATATTAGTATCTAGAAATTAAATAAATTAGTACCTAAAACTAAATAAATCAGTTTGTTTGTTATCTTTTTTAGGTGATTTATTTGTTATGTTGTTTTTTAGGTTTTTAGCTATTTTAACAAGTAGTTTTTGGGTAGCTAATGCTTCTTCAAATCTTTGCATGTGATTTAATATTCTGACTTTGAGTTCTAAGATTTTAATGTTTTCATTATCAGTTATTAATGCTTCATTTACAAATTCTAAAGCTTCTTTATAATTTTCTTCATTGATGCTTTGGTTTATTTTATTTAGTAATTTTTTAATGGTGGTTTCAGTTATTTCGGTTTTTTCTGAATTTTTTTCTTCTATGTCAGAATCAGCTTTATTTGATATGAATCTGGTTAATTCTTTTATTTCATGTTTTGTTTTATTAATATTGGCTGTTTCTTTATCTAATAATTTTTCTAAGTTAGCACCATCTAAGCTTAAGTATTGTTTTGCTGTTTTTTCAATGTCTTTTTTGAATATTGTTAAATCAGCAGGTATTGAAGAGTTATTAGTATTATTCTCATTACTTTTATTTTCTGTGAGAATATTTAAAATAAGTATGCTTTCTAAATTGTCTAAAATTAATCCTCCGATTAAATAGTTATTATCATAGCTTTGGGTGTAGAAATCCATTTTATTTTTAGTTGCAGAGTATAATTTTAGTAATTTTTCTTCTTCGTTTTTTGATAAAAAAGAAGTAAGGGTGTTTTGATAGTTGGTTATTTTTTCTAAGAATTCATCTGAGAAATAGGTATTATTGATTAAATCCATTTTTATTTCTAAGATATTTAAATCTAAATCTTCAGCTAAATAATCGTCACAGACTTTGAGGGCTTTTTTATATTTACCTTGTCTTTCTAATTTTTTAGCTTTTTTAATAATGGAATTCTTAGATTTTTTAACCATTTAACACACCTTTTAACTAATTTTTAATTAATTTTTAACTAATATTATTAGTTTAACTAAACAATATTAGTTGTTTAAAATATCATTCATGTGGTCTATACGTTTTTGGATTAAGTCTTTTGTACCAACATCTCTTCTGTGATAGACACTTCCTTTTACAAAGCCACATGCTTCTTCAGCTAATTTTTCAGCTTCTGCAATAGTTTTACCTTGTGCTGTAATTCCTAATGCACGAGATCCTGAGAGTTGGATTCCTGCTTCTTCTTTACTTACAGCTGCATAGAATACTTTTGCACCAATATCCTCAATAGCTTCTTCATCAACTTCAATGATTTCTCCAGCATGAGGAGTATCTGGGTATCCATCAGGTACGATGTATTTACATACAGATGCTTTATCTTCAAATTCAACTTCATCAAGAGTTCCATCAACGATTGCTTTACAAACATCAATCATTGGGGTTTTAAGAAGTGGTAAAACGTTCATAGCTTCAGGGTCACCAAATCTTGCATTGTATTCAATTAATTTAGGACCGTCTTTTGAGAGCATGAATTGACCATATAAGATTCCTTTGTATGGAGTGGTTTCTTTAGCTATTGCTTTTAAAGTAGCTTTCATGATTTCAACTGCATCATCATAATCTTTTTGGCTCATGAATGGTAATAAACCATTTTTATCTGAGTAAGAACCCATTCCTCCAGTGATAAGACCTTGGTCTCCTTCAAATGCATGAGGATGGTCTTGTGCAGCAGGCATTGGTACTAAGTGTTCACCATCACAGAAAGCTTGAATAGTGAATTCTTCACCAACAACTTTTTCTTCAATAATTACTTGAGCAAATCCACCCATTACATTATCCATAACTTCTTTAGCATAAGCTTTTGCATCTTGATTATCTATAAGATGGTCACCTACAATTTTAACTCCTTTACCACCAGTTAATCCAACTGGTTTTACAACTACATCTTTTTCATAAGTATCAAGGAATGCACTTATATCTTCATAGTTATCAAATACTCTGTAGGTTAAAGATCCATCAATTTCATAGTCTGCAAAGAGTTTTCTCATAAATGATTTATCAGTTTCAATTCTTGCAGATTCTTGGCTTGGTCCAACACAAGGAACACCAACAGCTTCAAGAGCATTTACAATTCCTTTTCCTAAAGGTGATTCAGGTCCAATAACTGCCATTTCAATGCCTTTTTCTTTAGCATATTCAGCTACAGCTTCAACCTCTCCTTCATCTCCTTTTTTATAATCAACAGCTAATTTAGCTATTCCTGGATTGTTTTTACTCATGTAAGCATATAATTCAACATCTTT
Organism: archaeon; assembly: GCA_024409165.1. Classification (GTDB taxonomy): domain Archaea; phylum Methanobacteriota; class Methanobacteria; order Methanobacteriales; family Methanobacteriaceae; genus Methanobrevibacter. Next base: position 5,008 of record JAKSUE010000034.1, on the reverse strand, counting down.
TGCTAATGCATCACATATAGCATGTTCTCTTGCACCTGTACCGACTACTAAGACTTTCATCTTTTAAATCTCCAAAATAGTTTAAATTATCTCAAATAATAGTTTAAATTATTTATTATCAATTTTAGTTTGTATTTTCTGTATTTTTAATTCAACAATTATAGTTTTCATTTTATAAATTAAAATTTTTAAACTATATTATTATTTTAGTATGTCCTACTATATTAATATAAATATTAAAATTTATATTTAACTTTTAATAAATATATTTTAATAGATAGTGATAAAAATATTGATAAAAATTTTCTTAAGATAAATTTGATGAATATCTTATGATTTTATACTATATTAAACTTATTATTCTCTAAAATTAAGAGGTGAATAGATGAAAGGTGGAGAAGCTATTATAAAAGCTTTAAAAAATCAAGGGGTTGACACTGTTTTTGGTTATCCAGGTGGTCAAATAATTCCTTTTTATGATATGTTATATGATACTGATTTAAGACATATCCTTGTAAGACACGAGCAATGTGCTGCTCATGCTGCTGAGGGTTATGCAAGGGCTTCAGGTAAAATTGGGGTGTGTCTTGCTACTTCAGGTCCTGGTGCTACTAATTTAGTTACAGGGATTGCTAATGCTTATATGGATTCATCTCCAATAATCGCTATTACAGGTCAGGTTCCAATTCATTTAATTGGAAATGATGCTTTCCAAGAGGCAGATATTATTGGAATTACTATGCCTATTACTAAACATGCTTATCAGATTAAAAGTGCTGATGATATTCCAAGTGTAATTAATTCTGCTTTTGAAATATCTTCAAGTGGTCGTCCTGGACCTATTATTATTGATGTTCCTAAAGAAATTCAGGAAGCTGATTTAAGTGATTATATTGAAGGTGCGATTAAGACTCCTGGTTATAATCCTACTTTGAAAGGTAATAATAAACAGATTAAAAAAGTAGCTAAAATGATTAAGGGTGCTAAGAAACCTATTATTTTAGCTGGTGGTGGAGTAATTATTGCAAATGCTACTGAAGAACTTAATACTTTTGCAAAATTAATTAAGGCACCTGTTTGTACTACTCTTATGGGTAAAGGTGCAATTGATGAGACTGATGAGTTAGCTATTGGAATGTTAGGTATGCATGGAAGAGAGGTGGCTAATCAGTCTGTAAATAAATGTGATTTATTAATTGCTATTGGTTGTAGATTCTCAGATAGAACTACAGGTAAATTAGAGGATTTTATTCCTAATTCTAAAGTTATTCATATTGATATTGATCCTGCTGAAATTGGTAAGAATGTTGATGTTGATATTCCTGTTGTAGGGGATGCAAAAATTGTTTTATCTTCTCTTATTAAAGAGTTAGAAGGTAATTCTCCAGATAATTCATGGTTAGATGGAATTATCAAATTTAAAAAGTCAGCTATTCCAAGAGTAAGTTATAGTGATATTCCACTTAAACCACAACAAGTTATAAAAGAGATTTCTCAAGCTATTACAGAGGATACTATTGTAACTACAGATGTTGGTCTTAATCAAATGTGGTCTGCACATTTCTTAGATATTACAAAACCTCGTAAATTCATCTCATCAGGTGGTCTTGGAACTATGGGATTCGGTTTCCCATCAGCTATTGGTGCTAAATTAGCTTGTCCTGATGACCCTGTTGTTGCTGTTGTTGGTGATGGAGGTTTCTTAATGGTATGTCAAGAACTTGCTACTGTTAAAGAATATGATATTCCTGTTATTGTTACTATTTTAAATAATAGAAAGTTAGGAATGCTTTATCAATGGCAAAATCTTTTGTATGATAAAAGATTATCTGAAACTGACTTAGGTAACTCTCCTGACTTTGTAAAACTTGCAGAAAGTTTTGGAATTAAAGGAGTATCTATTACTAAACCAGGTGAAACAGAAAAAGCAGTTTCTAAAGCAATTAAAGATAATGAAGCTATTGTATTAGATATCACTGTTGAAAAGAATGAATTCCTTCCAATGTTCCCTCCAGGAGCTGGAATTGAAGAAATCATTGGTGAATACAAATACGAATCTGATGTTAATGGAGATGATAAATAGTTAATCTTATTTTTAGATTAAGATTTTCTATTAGGAGATGATTAAATGGAACATGTAATTAGTACATTAGTTGAAAATAAACCAGGTGTTCTTCAAAAAGTAACTGGTCTTATTTCAAGAAGAGGTTATAACATTGAAAGTATCACTGTTGGTGAATGTGAAACTCCTAACCTTGCAAGAATGGTTTTTGTTGTTAAAGGTGATGAAAAAGTTTTAGAACAAGTAACTAAACAATTAAACAAACTTGTTGAAGTTGTTAAAATCAAAGATTTAGATCCTAATAATTCTGTAAAAAGAGAATTAGCTTTAATAAAAGTTAAAGCAGAGGATGATAAAATCCGTTCTGAAATCATTCAATATGCAAATATCTTCAGAGGTAAAATCATTGATGTCTCTGATAGCACACTTACAATAGAAATCACTGGTGGCCCTGATAAAATAGATGCTTTAATATCCCTTCTTAAATCATTCGGTATTAAAAAAATAGCACGTACAGGCCCAACAGCTGTCGAAAGAGGATAATTTTTATCTTCTTTTTTTACTTTTTTTCAACCCGTGACATTTTGTCACACTTTAACTATTCTGGTCTTGAATTGTTCAATTTTTTTATTTTAATCTTTTTTTAAATTATTTATTTTTTTATTTTATTATTATTTTGGGCTTTTTAATAGTTTACTGGTGAACTGTTATTTTTTTATTTTAGGTTTCATAGTTTGTGAGTTATTTTTTGTTTTTTCTTTTTTTAGTGTTTGTTTTGGTTAGGGTTTGTTGGTTGTTTAGTATTTGTTCTCGTTTTTGTGGTGATGGGAGTATGAGTATTGTCAGTCTTTAAATTCTTTGAATGTTTCTTATGCTCCTAATTTGGTGTATTTGGTTAATATTACTGATGATGGGAGAGAAATAGGTATTTATAAGAATAATGTTTTACATAAATATACTTATGATTGTTCTGTTTCTGGTGCTACAAATTTAGTTAATAATGTTTTGTATTTTGTTTCATTAGAGGGTAGTTCTTATTCATTACAAAATTTTAGTTCTGTTAGTCAGATTAGATCTTCAGGTATTTCTTTGTTTTGTGATGGTAGGAATGTTTTGATTAGTTATTATGGTTATGCTGTTGATGATATTAATGGTTTTAATGTTGTTTTTGATGGTAAAACCAGTGGGGATAATCATATTTGTAATGTGAGTTTGTATAGTGGTTTGAGTAATGTTGGTTCTTTTTATTTTAGTAGTGAGAAGAATGTTGATGGCTATGCTCCTGTTTATACTAATTTAACTTTATTTAATAAATTCTATAATGTAAATAGTATTTATTATGTTGATAGTGTTAGTGAGGATAATTGGGAGTATTTATATTATGGTGATACTAGTTATGGGGATTATTTGAGTAATGCTGATTGGAGTTCTAGTCTTGGTTATGAGGCTGTTCAAAGTTATTTAATTTCTGGTGGTAAGATTACTGATAGTGATATGAGTTCTTATTTGGCTAATGTTAGTGATTATAGTGGTGTTGAAAGTGTTGTATATGAGAATTTTTTAATTGCTTTGGCTTATGAGTGGTTGGATTGTAAGTTGGCTGATGAGTTGGCTTTGGAGTATGATGTTGGTTGGTCTAAGTATGGTGAGTCTTTAGTTAGTGCTTTTGTTGGTGTTAATGGTCGTTTTATTAGTGTTTTAGGTACTATTAGGGGTAATTCTGGTCTTAATTTCCAAGAGTTTAATAATATGTATTATTTGTATGGTAGTTTGCTTGAGGAGTATGTTATGGGTTTAACTGGTTATAATTCTACTTGTGCTGTTAGTGAAGTTTTTAAAGGACTTTTGAATGGTGAAGAGTTTTACTATTATTATGATAGTGAGAATTTGTGTACTGTTTTGAAGTTAGCTGATAATTCTTCTTGGTTGGAATTTTCTGATTTGGGTGGTATTGGTAGTATTATTAATATAAGTGCCTTAAGGAATAAGTATAATGGTGGTATGTGTTTAGGCGATTTTAGTTATGATTCTTCTATATCTATAATAGATAATATGCAGAATATTTTGAATAGAGGAGTTCATGTTAAATTACTTTTATTAAATACATCTTTTGTTGATTTAGAAATTAAAGTAGAATGGACAGAAGAACAGTGGGATCAAGCATATAGTATATTGGGAGATGTTTTTATTTCTGCTTCAGGTACTTGTTTAATGATTGATTTGGGATTACTGGCTGCGGCACCTACTACAGAAGGATTATCTATAATTTTAACATTACCTGTTACTTATATGGCAATAGGTACTGGTTGTGTGGGTCTTGGATTTAAGGCATTAGCTAATGATGTTGATCAAGATTATGGTAATATGACAAGGTGGAAGATGACTACTGGTGATAGTTTATCTAGTTATTTATTAGCGACTACTTCATCATAGGGGGATGATATTATTTCTAAAAATTTAAGTTTTTTTTCAACTTCTAATCTTTCTAAAAGGGAATGTAAAATTAAGGCATTAACAGGTTTAATTATTTCGAATATTCCTTCAATTTTATTTTTATATTTTGTTATTAATGGATCTCCTGCTCCTGTTAATTGCATTTTTTTAGGTTATTTTCTATTAACTTTAGGAATGTATTTGCCAATTGCTTTTTTTCATGAATTAAAAGAACTTGATAATAATTTATTAGATAATAATTTTTTATTATTTCATTTGATTTGTTTAGTACCTGGTTCTACTTTAATTTTTACATCTATAGCATGGATAATGTCGGATTTTAATATTAATTTAGTCATTGGGGTTGCATTAACTTTTAGTATTCCCTCTATAATAATGTTATTTAGATGGGATACTTTTAATGATGGATTTATAATTATTGAATTTGATAATCATAAGGAAGCAGTTGTAGGTTATAATGTTATTTATTATAATTTTATTATATTTTTTATT
>JAKSUE010000033.1 GCA_024409165.1 archaeon | reverse complement strand
TTAGATGGAGAAGCATATTTTTCTTTGCAACTCTTATATGTTTAAATGTGTTTATTATCCTAAATTATCATAAGATTATCATAAAAATATGGATTTTATGAGAAAAATGCTATTGGAATTTGATTTCAATGGTGATAATGGTCTTTTTTTATCTTTTTTAAGGAATTTTATCAAAACATTTATATACTAAGAAAAAATAATATAATAGTAATCTATATGTCTATGTTATGTTATTTATAAAGAATTTTTAAATTTTTTATTTTTAATATTGTTTAATTTGCAGATGTCTTAATCGTCTTAATAGGTATTTGCGATTTATCAGTAGTATTTTTTCTAAATAGGCTACTTTATGGCTTTTTTAGTTAATTTGCTCTATTAAAATGTATTTAATTATTTTTTATATTTTTTACATGTTTTGTAATTAGTGTATATTTATGATATATGTCTAACTATATTGAGATGCTATATAATATACATGAATTAATGGTATTACAGAAAATATTACTAATTTTAATTACTTGACCCATAGTGTATAGATTAAAAAAATTGAAAGGTAAACTATGCAAAATCAAGTATCATTATTTATACCAAATTCATTTCTTGCTGAAACTAAAGATTTAAAATTAAAGACTTCTAAAGTCGGTTTAATTGGTAGAGCTTTAGCTGTGTTTGAAGTGAATCAAGTTGTTGTTTATAAAGATCTTTCAATTCCTGATGAAAAACAGACTAATGATGGAGATTTTATTGCTGAAGTATTAAATTATATGAATACTCCTCAATATCTTAGAAAAAAGGCAATTCCAATTAAATCTGAATTAAGACATGTTGGTATATTACCTCCTTTAAGAGCTCCTCATCATCCGACTTCTCAACCTAAATTAGGTGATTTTAGACAAGGATATACTGTTAAAAGGAATAAGAAAGGTACTTTTGTAGATATTGGTATGGACAAACTTGCATTTTGTAAAGAGCAACTTAGTGTAAATAAAATATTTAGTTTTAAAATTACTAAGTTTGCTAAAGAAGTAATAGTCACACCTGATGAACCAGATGACATTTACTGGGGATATAAAACTGTTTCTACCAATAAAGGTCTTAGAAATAGTTTAAAATTAACTAATCCCGATCTTGTTATAGAAACAACAAGATATGCAGATACAATCGATTCTGTTTTTGATGATTTGAAAGATAAAGTAAACAGCTCAAAACATGTTGCTATTATTTTTGGAGGCCCTTACTCTTCAATTAATGAAAATGTAGAAAGTTCCATGTGGGATACTATTAGTCTTAATACAATTCCAAATCAAGGAACAGAAACTGTAAGAACTGAAGAAGCTGTGTTTTCTACTTTAGCTATTTTCAATATCATGTAAACTAATAGTTCATTATTAGTTACGCCCTCATATAGCGTTAAATTATATGAACGTTTCTACGTAGCGTTATTTTACGTAAATTTTTATAAATACATTTTATAAATACATATAGAGATTAAATTGGCCTTAGTTACTGTTAACTAATGGCTTCGAGGATACTTTGTAACTAGACATTACAAAGATAAAATTAAGAATTAGACACTCTTAAGAATTATTTCCTTATGAGAATTAGACACTCTCATTATGGGCGGAAATATATTGATTGGGAATTAGACACTCTCATGAGATGAATCCTTGAAAAGTAAATTTTAACAAGTATTAACTTATAAATGCTATAGATTAGCTTTATTTAAGTATCTGTCTACTAGACAGGAGTATGTAAATTTTACATTTACACTTATTCATATCTTAAATAAATTATGTATGTTATTGACTTGTTTTTCATGTTTATCTAGCTTATTTAGCTTGGATGCTGTTTGAATACATGTATCTATAAGCTTTGCTGTTGATTACATGTATTGAATGTATTATAAACAGTATGCCAGATTAAACTAAATCTACTGTTGTAGATTAGCTATTTAAATCCCGTTTGGGATAAATCTGTTGTAAACAGATAATTGAATCTGTAAACAGAAATTAAATCTGTAAACAGATAATGAATCTATTTAATAGATTAAACTAATTAAATTACGGAAAAAAAATTAACGGAGGAAAATAATGGTAAGACATCACCAACCAAGAAAGGGTTCTGTAGCATTTAGCCCTCGTAAAAGAGTAGCTAAAGAAACTCCTAGAATCAAAGCTTGGCCAAGTAATGAAGAACCAAAACTTTTGGGTCTTGCTGGTTATAAAGTCGGTATGACTCACGCTATTGTAGTGGATAATGATAAGAACTCCCCTACTAGTGGAATGGAAGTATTCACTCCAGTCACTGTTTTGGAAGTACCACCCCTTGTAGTAATGGGGATAAGATCATACGAAAAAACTGCTCACGGACTTAAAGTTATTACTGAAGTTATTGCAGATAATTTAGATGAAGAACTCTCTAGGAAAATTACTCTTCCTAAAGACTACGATAAATCTAATGCTATTGCAAAAATACAAGATGCTTTAGAAAAAACTGAAGAAATCAAAGTTTTAGTACATACTAATCCTAAAATGGCTAGTGTACCTAAGAAAAAACCTGAAATTTTTGAATGTGCTATCGGTGGAAAATCTGTCGAAGAAAAATTAAATGCAGCACTTGAATTATTAGGTAACGAAGTAAAAGCAAGTGATATCTTTAACGAAGGTCAATATGTAGACGCTATTGCAACTACCAAAGGAAAAGGATTCCAAGGTGTAGTTAAAAGATGGAATATTAGAATTCAATATGGTAAAGCAACCAGAAGTGGTAAAGGTAGACACGTAGGTTCTATTGGTCCATGGACCCCTAACAGAACTATGTGGACTGTTGCACAAGCTGGTCAAATGGGTTACCACAAAAGAACTGAATTCAATAAAAGAATCTTAAAAATCGGAGACGAATCTGAAGTAGAATTAGTTAACCCTGATGGAGGATTCATTAAATACGGTGTTGTTAAAAACGATTACGTATTAGTAAAAGGTTCCTTACCAGGTCCAACTAAAAGATTAGTCATCCTTAGACAAGCTATTAGACCTAAGAAAGCAGATGATGTAGCACCACAAATAAACTACATTAGTACTAGTTCTAAACAAGGTGTATAAGAGTGGTTAGTATGAAAGTTAATGTTTATTCAATTGAAGGGGAAGTAAAAGAAGAAATCGAACTTCCTGCTATTTTTAATGAAGAATATAGACCTGACCTTATTAAAAGAGCAGTTCTCTCTGCTCAATCTGCAAGAATTCAACCATGGGGTAATGACCCAATGGCAGGTAAAAGAACTTCTGCAGAATCTTGGGGTTCCGGTAGAGGTGTAGCTAAAGTACCTAGAATAAAAGGTAGTTCTAAAGCTGGTTTCATTCCACAAGCTATTGGTGGAAGAAAAGCACACCCTGTAAGAGCTGAGAAAAATCATCATGAAAAAGTTAACAACAAAGAAAGAAGATTTGCAATCAGATCTGCTATTGCAGCTACCACTAATCCTGAATTAGTTGCTGCTAGAGGTCATGTTGTTAGCGCTGAACAATTACCTATTATTGTTGAAGATGATATAGAAGCTGTTAAAACTGCTAGTGAAACTCGTGAAATCTTTGAAAAATTAGGAGTTTACGATGATGTCATTAAAGCTAAAAACAGTAAACATATAAGAGCAGGTAGAGGAAAAACAAGAGGACGTAAATACAAGCAAGGTAAAGGACCTTTAGTTGTTGTCGGTGAAGATAAAGGTATTAGCTTAGGCGCAAGAAACCACGCTGGTGTCGATATTGTTGTTGCAGACAACTTAAATGCTGAATTATTAGCACCTGGTACCCATGCTGGTAGATTAACTATTTTCACTAAGTCCGCAGTTGAAAAATTAGGAGGATTATTCCAATAAGTTCCTTTAGGAATTTATTCGAGGATAGTTTAAGAAGGTGAATAATATGGATCCGTACTCAATTATTGTTAAACCTCATATTACTGAGAAAACAATGAATTTAATCGATCAAAACAATGAACTTGTTTTTGTTGTTAAAAGAGATTCCTCTAAAGGCGACATTAAAGATGCTTTTGAAGAATTATTTGATCAAGAAGTTTTAAGAGTTAACACTCATATTACTCCTAAAGGTTTAAAATTAGCTTACATTAAACTTGCAGGAGAAAATGAAGCTGAAGATGTAGCTGTTAAAATGGGAGTATTCTAAGGAGGTTAAAATATGGGAAAACGATTAATACACCAACGTAGAGGAAGAGGAACTCCTGCTCATCGTGTTGCTTCTCACAGATTTAAAGATAAAATCCAATACAGAGCTTACGATGATTTAGAAAAAGAAGGAAGCCTCAAAGGAAAAGTTGTTGAAATAGCTCACGACCCAGGTAGAACCGCTCCTATTGCTCTTGTTAAATTTGAAAACGGTGAGAAAAAATACATTTTAGCTCCAGAAAGTATTCAAATTGACGACGATATTGAATGTGGTATTTCCGCTCCTATTAGCTTCGGTAACACTTTACCATTAGCTGAAATCCCAGAGGGAACTCCTATTTACAATATTGAAAACAGACCAGGAGATGGAGGTCGTTTCGTAAGATCTTCAGGAACTTATGCTTCTTTAATTACTCATGATGCAACTCAAGCTATGGTTCAATTACCATCTGGTGAACTTAAATCCTTTAACCCTAAATGCCGTGCAAGTATCGGTGTTGTAGCTGGTGGAGGAAGAAAAGAGAAACCTTACCTCAAAGCAGGTGTCAGATGGCACGCTCTCAAAGCTAAAGGTAAGAAATCTATGACTGTTAGAGGGGTAGCAATGAACGCAGTAGACCACCCTCACGGGGGAGGTAACAGACAACACCCAGGTCGTCCTACTACTATTTCAAGACATGCACCACCTGGAAGAAAAGTCGGTTCAATTGCAGCTAAACGTACAGGAAAAAGAAGATAGATTTAAGGAGATGTGTCATTGGCTAGAAAAATATTTAAATACAGAGGATATACTATTGAAGAATTAAAAGAAATGTCCTTAGATGAATTTATAGAACTTTTACCAGCAAGACAAAGAAGATCCTTAAAAAGAGGATTCTTACCAAGACAACAGTCTGTGTTGGATAAAATGAGAAAAATGAAAAAAGAAGGTACCAAAGGTGGAAAACCTTTAGTAGTAAAAACTCACTGTCGTGATATGGTTGTAATTCCTGAAATGGTAGGAACCACTTTCGGAATTTACAATGGTAAAGACTTTGTTGAAGTAACTTTCACTCCTGAAATGTTAGGTTGCTTCTTTGGTGAATTTGCACCAACTAGACAAAGAGTTCAACACGGTGACCCAGGTATGGGTGCTACTAGATCATCTATGTTTGTACCACTTAAATAAGGAGATTAAATCATGGCAAATAAATACGCTTACAATAATAAAGATGTTGACGAAGCTAAAGTCGCACGTGCTATGGCTAAATCCCTTAAAGTTTCACCAAAACATTGTGTTGAAATTTGTAATGCATTAAGAGGAATGGAAGTTTCTAAAGCAAAAGCATACTTAAATGATGTTATTGAAATGAAAAAAGCTGTTCCTTTTAAAAGATATAACAGAGATGTAGGTCATAGAAAAGGTATGAAAGGATGGGCTGCTGGAAGATACCCTGTAAAAGCTTCTCAAGCAATTTTAAAAGTTTTAGAAAATGCTGAAGCAAATGCTGAATACAAAGGTATGGATGTTGAAAATCTTAAAATTGAACATATTTCCAGTCACAGAGGTGTAACAATTCCTGGTTACAGACCAAGAGCATTCGGTAGAGTTACTCCGTTTAACACCCCAACTACTCATGTTCAAATAGTTTTAGTGGAGGCTTAAATAATGATGGAAAAAAGTTTCGTTACAGAAGGTCTCAAAAGAACAAAAATTGATGAATACTTAGAAAAAGAACTTGAAAGAGCAGGTTACGGAGGAATGGACATTCACGTAACTCCTTTAGGAACTATGGTTGTTGTTTATGCTGAAAGACCTGGTATGGTTATTGGTAGAGGTGGAAAAACCGTAAGACAAATTACTCAAAACCTCAAAACCAAATTTGATTTAGACAACCCTCAAGTTGAAGTTAAAGAAGTAGATGTTCCTGAACTCAACGCAAGAATCATGGCTGCTAAAATAGCTAACATGCTCCAAAGAGGAATGCACTTCAGAAGAGTAGCTTACTCAACTATTCGTAGAATTATGGGTGCAGGTGCTCAAGGTGTAGAAGTAACTATATCTGGAAAAATCAGAGGTTCTAGATCTGCAGTTGCAAAATTTGTTGAAGGTTACATCAAAAAATGTGGTGAACCAGCAGACAGATTTGTAGAAGAAGGTTTTGCTATTGCTCCTTTAAAACCTGGTGTTTTAGGAATTGTAGTTAGAATTATGCCTCCTGAAGCAGTTTTACCAGATAAAGTTGACATCCTTGCTCCAAAAGTTGAAGAAATTATTGAAGAAGTAGCTGAAGATGACTCTGAAGAACTTGAAGACGTCACTGAAGAACTTGAAGAATTAGAAGAAATCGAAGAGGATTCTGATCTTGAAGAACTTGAAGCTGCTGAAGAAGAGGAAGAATAAATAATAATTAATTCTTATTAGAATTATTATTAATTTACTTTTATAAGCGAGTTGAAAGAATGGCAATTTTAAGAAGTAAAGAAATTTGGGAAATGGAAGATGAGGACATTCAAGAAAAATTGGTTGAACTCAAAGCTGAATTAGCTAAAAACATTTCTAAAAGTGCTGCTGCTGGAGTTAATGAAAACCCTGGTAAAATCAGAGAACTCAAAAGGACTATTGCTCGTGTTCTTACAATTATGAACCAAAAACAGAAGGAGAATTAAATGTCAAAAATTTGTGATGTATGTGGTCTTCCAGAAGAACTTTGTGTTTGTGAAGAAATCGCAAGAGAAGTTCAAGCTGTTAAAGTGTATACAGTTAGAAGAAGATTTGGAAAACTTATGACTATTGTTGAAGGTATCGATGAACATGATATCGATATCAAAGAACTTACTAAAACTCTTAAAGCAAAATGTGCTTGTGGAGGTACTGCTAAAAAAGGTCAAATTGAACTTCAAGGTGACCATAAAGTTAGAGTTAAAGAAGTTTTATCTGAAATGGGTTTCTCTTCTGATACTATTGAAATCAGAGATGCTGATAAAAAATTCAATAACAGAAAAAGAAGACATTAAACAGATTAATTACTATAATATAATTTATAATGTAATTTAAAACTTTGATAGTTATAGTTTATAATTCACATATTGAGGCTTAGAATGATAAGCTCGAAAAACATATTCTATCATGAATTAATTGGATTAGAAGTTCAGATTGTTGATAGTACAGATAGCTATTTAATTGGTCTTAGAGGTATAATTGTTGATGAGACTAAAAAAACTTTCTTAATCCAAACCAATTCCTCTTTTAATGGAAAAAGGGAAAAATTAATTCAGAAAGATATTTCTGTGTTTCAATTCAAAGTTCCAGATGGAACTATTGTTGAAATTGATGGTAAAATATTGTTGAATCGTCCTGAAGATAGGATAAAAAAGAGATATAAAAAAATTTAATGGTGATAATATGGTTGGACTTAATGTTAAGGAACCAGAAACTGTATGTGATGATCCTAACTGCCCTTTCCATGGATCTTTAGCTGTTAGAGGACAAGTCCTTGAGGGAATTGTAGTTTCTAACAAAGCAGAAAGGACTATTACAGTAGAACGTAGTTTCTATAAGTTCATTAGAAAATATGAAAGATACGAAAAAAGAAGATCAAGAATTAGTGTTCATAAACCAGACTGTCTTGATGTTAAAGTCGGCGATTCTGTAAAAATTGCAGAATGCAGACCTTTAAGTAAAACTAAACACTTTGTATTAGTAGAAGTAAAAGGTGATGAATAGATGAAACCTACAACCTCTAGTGTTACTAAAGCGTTACCAATTGGTGCTACTCTCCAATGTGTAGATAATACTGGTGCACGTGAAATCCAAATTATTTCTGTAAAAGGTTTCAAAGGTGTACGTAGAAGACTCGATGTAGCTGGTGTCGGTGACCTTGTTGTTGCTTCAGTTAAAAAAGGAACTGCTGACATGAGAAGAGAAGTAGTTAATGCTGTTGTAGTAAGACAGAAAAAAGAATACAGACGTGCTGATGGCCTTCGTGTAAAATTTGAAGATAACGCTGCTGTTATCATCACTCCTGAAGGTGTATTAAAAGGTTCTGAAATAAGAGGACCTGTTGCTAAAGAAGCAGCTGAGAAATGGCCTAGTGTAGGTAGTGCTGCAAGTATTTTAATTTAAACATGGTGATATAAATGTCAATTCAACCAAGAAAACAAAGAAAAGCTCTCTACACTGCTCCTTTACACATTCGTCGTAAAATTATGAGTGCTAACTTAAGCAAAGATTTAAGAGCAGATATTGGTAAAAGATCTTTACCTATTAAAGTAGGGGATAAAGTTCAAGTTGTTCGTGGTGACTTTAAAGGTCATGAGGGAAAAGTTGAATCCATTGATGTTATGAGATATAAAGTTACTGTTGAAGGTGTAACTTTAAACAAACCTGATGGAACTATTGTATTTCTCCCACTTCACCCATCTAACTTGATGATTATCGATGCTGATTTAAAAGATGAAAGAAGAATTAACAATAAGGAGGACTAAGGATGGCAAAAATGGGATCTAGAAAGCATCTTAAAAGATTCAAAGCACCTAAAAGTTGGCCTATCCACCCAAAAGAAGACACTTGGACTGTAAAACCTGCTCCAGGTTCTCATTCTATTGAAGATTCCTTATCTTTAATGGTTGTTGTTAGAGACGTTTTAGGTCTTGCTGACAATTCCAGAGAAGCTAAAAGAATCATTAATAATGGTGACATTTTAATTGATGGAAAAGCTAAAAAAGATTACAAATTCCCAGTTGGTTTCATGGATATTTTATCTATCCCTAAAACTGGTGACAATTACAGACTTCTTTTAGATACTAAAGGAAGATTAAACTTACACCCAATTAGTGAAGAAGATGCTAAAGTCAAATTAGCAAAAATTGTTAACAAATCCACTATTAAAGGAGGAGTTTGCCAATTAAACCTTCACGATGGTAGAAATGTATTAGTAGAAGAAGACAATTTCGCAGGACAAGATGTTATTGCTTTAGGTGTTCCAGAACAAGACATTACTGCAACTTACAAATTTGAAGAAGGTGCATCTGTACTTGTTATTGGTGGTAAACACACTGGTGAAATTGGTAAAGTTAAAGAAATCAATGTTAACGAATCTTCTAAACCAAATACTGTAATCATTGAAAAAGCTAATAATGATACTTTCTTAACTTTAAAAGAATACGCATTTGTTATTGGTGCTGATGAACCTGTTATTGACTTAATGGAGGTTAATCAATGAATCCAATGAACGAAGTAATTATTGCAAAAGCAACTATTAACATTGGTGTTGGAGAATCTGGTGAAAGATTAGCTAGAGCTATGACTCTCTTAGAGAATATGACTGAACAAACTCCAGTTAAAACTTTCTCTAAAGTAACTAACCCAGAATTCGGTATTAGAAAACGCCAACCTATTGCTTGTAAAGTAACCCTTCGTGGAGACAAAGCTGAAAAAGCAATTAAAATGGTTTTAGAAGGTATTAATAACAAATTAAGACCAAGCCAATTTGATGCTCAAGGTAATGTTTCCTTCGGTATTA
>JAKSUE010000328.1 GCA_024409165.1 archaeon | reverse complement strand
AAACATTAGTTGATATAACTAATTTAATTGATTATAATTGTTAGTTAAATATGACTAATTTTAATACTTATCGATTATTATATGGAGATTTTATATTGAAAGATAAATGTGGTATTATTGGAATATACTCTAAAGACCCTGAAAATGATGTTTCAACTTCAATTTATTATGGATTATATGCTTTACAACACAGAGGACAGGAATCTTCTGGGATTACTACTTGTGGGCATTTTGGTGTAAATCATCATTATGGAATGGGTTTAGTTACTGATGTTTTTTCTAAAGCTAAACTTGATGAGATGAAAGGTAATGTGGGTATTGGTCATGTAAGATATTCTACTGTTGGTGGGGCTGTACTTGAGAATTCAGAACCTTTTATTACTGATTTAGATTATGGATTTATAGCTGTTGCTCATAATGGTGATATTGTTAATCATAATGAATTAAAACAATATCTTATTAAAAAAGGATATTTATTTAGATCAACTACTGATTCTGAGATTATTTGTTATTTACTTAAAGAAGAATGTATGAAAGGAATCGGTCATTTAGAAGCTATTGATAATGTTGCAGCTAAATTAGAAGGTGCTTATTCTTTATCTATTTTAATCAATAACAAACTTTATGTTGTAAGAGACCCAATGTGTATGAAACCTTTGGTTTTCGGTGAATTAGATGATGCTTATGTTTTTGCATCTGAATCTGTTGCTTTTGATGTTATTGGTGCTGAATTAATTCGTGATTTAGAACCTGGTGAAGTTTGTTACATTGAAGATGGTAAAGTTAAAAGCCATTTCTTACCAAATAAAGCTCCTAAATTAGCTCATTGTACTTTTGAATATGTTTACTTTGCTCGTCCTGACAGTGTTATTGATGGACAATCTGTTTACAGTGTTAGATTAAGAATTGGTGAGAAATTATACGAAGAGTATCCAGTTGATGCAGATTTAGTTATTGCAGTTCCTGATTCATCAATTCCTGCAGCTATTGGATATGCAAGAGCTTCTGGAATTCCATTTGGTGAAGGTTTAATTAAAAACCGTTATGTTGGAAGAACCTTTATTATGCCAACCCAAAAAGAAAGAGAACTTGCTGTAAAACTCAAAGTAAACCCAATGAACTCTGAAATTAAAGGTAAACGTATCGTAGTTGTAGATGACAGTATTGTAAGAGGAACTACCTCTGAATCTTTAATTAAAATCTTAAAAGATGCTGGTGCAAAAGAAGTTCATATGATGATTGGTTGCCCACCTGTTATTGGTCCATGTTACTATGGAGTAGCTATGGCAACTAAAGAAGAATTAATAGCAAACCATTACACTATTGAAGAAATCAGACAAAAAATAGGTGCGGATACTTTAGGATTTATCAGTGGAGAAGGTCTTATTGAAGCAATCGGCCTTGGTGATAAAGATATTTGTACAGGTTGTACAACTGACGAATATCCAACTGAAATCCCTGAAGGATTAATTCCAGAATCATATGAAAAAATCTTAAGAATTAA
>JAKSUE010000327.1 GCA_024409165.1 archaeon | reverse complement strand
TTAATGAATTCTGTAACATTAACATCATACTCATCAATAGTTTTTTGAAGCATTTCATCGTATTTTCTTTCATAATACTCTTCAGTCAATTTATTACTCCTCCTCTTCTAACAAAACAATTTGCACTTTTTTACCAATCCATTTTTTAGGAACTAATACATTAGCACCATTCCCAATAGGTTTTACAATACGAATAATACTTTCACTAGCATTATCAATTTCTATTTTCGTTTCGTAAAAATATGGATTAACGAATTAAATTAAACCCCCATAATCTATAGTTATTGTCATACCATTATCAAATTTATAACATTCCGTATTGTATTCAATAATTTCAATCATACTAATCATCTCCATTAATAAAGATAAGGGTCTTCTTTATCAATACGTTTACACTCTTCTATAAATGGAGCTTTAGGCACTTCTTCCCATTTAAACAAATCCCAATGTCCAGTAGCCTCACAATACTCTAAGTCAACTCTTGCCAAAGCCTCCCCTCTAGTTTCTCCAGGTTTCATAAAATAATTTCCTCTTCCAAACAATCGAAAATTATCCTTATGCTTTTCATTAATAAGATAATAAATAAGTTCCAACTCAGGGTCAGGAGAATATTTAAGAAAAGTTATACAATAAGGATTTAATAATACATCAGTATTATTAATAATATCATCAGCATGTTCTTTTAAATAATCTCTATTGAGACCTTTAGTTAATTTAATCATTTCTTGTTTTGCCATAATTTCACCCCACTATTCTTAATTTTATATGGATCAATTCTTCACCCAATCCTCCTTTCATAGTTTTATCGCCAAACGCTCTAATTTCTACTTTATGTTTCCTTAAAAGAGTTTCCATTTCATGAGTCAGAGGTACTTTTTCTCCACCAACATATTTAGTTCCTTTTTTAATCGGTGCAATAAATGCCCCATTAACTCCTTCAGGAGTTTCGTAAAAATATGGATTAACGAATTAAATTAAACAACAGGAGCAACTTGAAATTTACTTAAAAACTTTAAAGATGAAACAAAATAACCTAAACTTATAGCATAACAAATTAAAGAGCCTACAAATACAATAACTAAAATAATTACCTCCAAAGTTAATTTACCATTAATAAAAGTAATTATATATGAAATTAAAGTAGACTGAATAGTTAACATAACCCCTAAAAAAGCAATGAAAGAACTATTCTTACTATCGACAAGTTGATTCCTTCTCTCATCCTCATCATACCTATGCAATGCTAAATCCAACAACAACTTATTTTGCTCTAAAATATTATCCATTAATATCACACTCTTAAACTAATAATTAAATTCATCCATTAAATATATCCTTTAGGATACGGAGAACTTAAATTTTTATGAGGATTTGGTTTAATCTTTTTACTAATCAAATTGTTCTCAGAATCATAAATTAATTCTAAACAATAATCCGCACAAGACTTTGTATATGAGTCAAATCCCTCCCCAAAAATAGAACGACTTATATATTTAATAATTTTTTTATTA
>JAKSUE010000326.1 GCA_024409165.1 archaeon | reverse complement strand
TAGTTTATTTCGTTTAGATATTATTAAGCTTTATAATTTAAGATTTAACGAAAAAATAAAAAAAGAAAAAATAAGTAAAATATGATATTTTACTTATGGAGTTAATCTGTGTCTGTCTCTTGGGAAGAGAACAGTTTCTCTGATGTTTTCTACACCAGTTAATACCATTGCTAATCTGTCAGCACCTACACCCCAACCAGCGTGTGGAGGCATACCGTATTCAAATGCTTTTAAGTATGCACCAAATCCATCAGGGTTTAAGTCACGTTCTACCATTTGTTTGAGTAAAACATCGTATTGGTGTACACGGGTTGCACCAGATGAGATTTCTAAGTTTTTGTACATTAAATCGAATGCATGACTGATTTCAGGTCTGTCTTCGTTAGGCATTACATAGAATGGTTTAATTGCAGATGGCCAATCAGTTAAGAAGTAGAAACCTTCTTGGGTGTCTCCTAATGCTTTTTCAGCTTCTCTGGATAAGTCTTCACCCCATTCCATGTCGATTCCTTTAGAGTTAATGATATCTACTGCATCATCGTATTTTACTTCTGGGAATGGACCTTCTGGAATGTCTAATTCAAATCCAATGGTTTCAAGTTCTTTACTACAGTTTTCTTTAGTAGATTGGAGAACTCTGGTAATCATACCATCTAATATTTGCATTACATCAACATCATCCATAAATGAAGCTTCCATATCTATGGAAATTGCTTCGTTTAAGTGTCTTAAAGTATCGTGTTCTTCTGCTCTGAAGATTTGACCAATTTCAAATACTTTGTCGAATCCTGCACCCATCATCATTTGTTTGTATAATTGAGGGGATTGGCCAAGGAATGCTTCTTTTTCAAAGTAAGTGATTGGGAAGAGTTCTGTTCCTCCTTCAGTAGCAGATGCTACGAGTTTAGGGGTGTTGATTTCAATGATTCCAAGTTCATCAAAGTAGTTACGTACAGTTTTAAACATGTTAGCTTTTATTTTGAAAATAGAGCTGACATTTGCTTTTCTTAAATCGATGAATCTGGAGTTTAATCTAGTATCAATTTCAGCTTTAACTTTTTCAGTTGGATCCATTGGTAATGGTTGGTTAGCTAAGTTTAATAAATTAATTTCCGCTGGAATAATTTCTACACCATTTGGAGCTTTTCCTGCATCTTGAACAGTACCTTTAATAGCTACAACAGATTCTTTTCTTAAAGCTCTTAAATCTGCTAAAATTTCAGCATCCACTTTTTTACTTGGTGCAGTAATTTGTACAAGACCATCTCTGTCTCTAATAATAACAAAGATAATTCCACCTAAGTCTCTAATTTCATGTACCCAACCCATTATTTGAACTTCTTCTCCTGAGATATCAGGGTTTACATCTTTAGAATAATGAGTTCTTCTTAAATCACGTAATAAACAATCCATTTTATCTACCTGAATTTATGATATTTATTTTTATTTTTTTTAATCATGAGTAAATCATTATATAATTATATAATAAATCTAATTTTATTGTTAAATTAATATTAATATGA
>JAKSUE010000325.1 GCA_024409165.1 archaeon | reverse complement strand
ATATAAGTTAAAAAAATAAATAAAATTTAAAATATGTTAAAGAGTATTTGAATAATTATTGTTAGGGAGATAATGAAATGGATATTAAAAAGTATACTTCCCCTTATGAATTTGAAGGCAGAATTCCATTAAAACAAGCAATTCCTTTAGGTCTTCAACATGTACTTGCAATGTTCGTAGGAAACCTAACCCCATTATTAATAATTTTAGCTGCTTGTGGAGGGAGTGAACTTGAACTTCTTCGTGCAAGTATTTTACAGAATGCTATGCTTATAGCAGGTATTGTAACATTAATTCAACTTTATACAATAGGGCCAATTGGGGGTAAAGTACCAATTGTTATGGGTGCTTCGTCTAGTTTTATTGGTGTATTCCAGAGTATTATTAACATTATGGGTGGAGGTATCTTAGCATATGGTGCAATTATGGGTGCAAGTATTATAGGAGGTTTATTCGAAACAGTACTTGGTGCATTCTTAAAACCAATTCACCGTTTTTTCCCACCTATAGTAACTGGTACTGTGATATTAACAATTGGTCTTTCCCTTATAAGTGTTGGAATCAACTTATTTGCTGGAGGTAATAGAAGTCTTGACTTCGGTTCTTTAGAAAATATTATGGTTGCTTTATCTGTTATGGTAGTGATATTAACATTTAAACATTATACAAAAGGGATTACAAGTACAGCAAGTATATTAATTGGTATTATCTTTGGTTACATCTTATGTTTTATCTTAGGATTTATACTTCCTACAACTGGTGTAAATGCTGCAGGTGTTGAATTTACAAAAGCATGGGTATTAAACTTAGGAGGCATTACAACTGCAAGTTGGTTTGCAGTACCAAAAATTATGCCAGTAATGCCAGTATTTGATATTAGAACAATCATTCCAGTATGTATTATATTCATTGTATCTGCAGTAGAAACTATTGGGAATATTTCTGCTTGTACTGAAGGAGGTCTGGGTAGAAGAGCAACTGTTAAAGAGCTTTCTGGAGGTGTTATGGGTGATGGTGTTGGTTCTGTTTTAGCAGCACTTTTTGGTGTATTACCTAATACAGTATTCTCTCAGAATGCAGGTCTTGTATCCCTTACAAAGATTGTTAATCGTTTTGTTTTAACTATTGGTGCGATTTTTTTAATTCTTTGTGGCTTAATTCCTAAACTCTCAATTTTAATATCTATCATGCCAAAACCAGTATTAGGTGGAGCTGCAGTCATTATGTTCTCTTCCATAGTAATGAGCGGTATACAATTAATTACTAAAAAGCCATTAAACTCTAGAAGTATTACAATTGTCTCTATTGCACTTGGACTTGGTTATGGTTTAGGATCAAGTAGTGTAGCATTATCTGGTTTACCTCAGTATGTAACATTTATCTTCGGTGGTTCTGGAATTGTACCTGCAACTTTAGTTGCAATTTTATTAAATATCATTCTCCCACAGGAAGATTAAATCATAATAAATTAAAATCCTAAATTCAAAAGATTAATAAAAAATATAAATTAAAATCCAGGATTTAAATGATGAAATTTAAATAAATTTCTTAAATTAATAATT
>JAKSUE010000324.1 GCA_024409165.1 archaeon | reverse complement strand
GACGGTGTAAAATTGTTTTGGAAAAGAAAAAAGAAATCATTTCTAGTATAATTAAGTTGCTAACCAATAATTACCGGAGATGATTTCTATATGTCTATTATACACCAAAACTATCAAAACATGTTAAACAAAATATTTAAAGATGTAATTAATACTGAATTTCACGATATTTCTTTTACTAATTATGTTGATTTAGTAATGAATTTTAATAATGAAATCTTTAGATGCGCTAGACTAACTTTAAAAAAATATTTTGAATCTATTGATGAATATTATAAGAACTCTGACGAAAGAAAACGTAAGTATTATACAAAAGGAAAATATTCAAGATATCTTGTTACTATATTTGGTGAAATATACTTTGAACGAGAATACTATGTTCCTATTTATTCTACTGAGGATGATGGCTTTTTCTTTATAGATAAATTTTTAGGCCTTAAGCCTGGTGATACTTATGATCCTATAGTTAAAGCTCTTTTAATGGAAGCTAAGGCATCTCAATCTTTTCAAAAAGCTGCTGATGATGTATCTAAATTAATATCTACTAGAAATGATAGAACGATTCATATATCAAGACAAACTGTTTTTAATATCTTTAAATCTTTTGATATCTCTGATGATTTTTATTCCTTCTTTGATTCGCCAATTGACAGTGAAACTTTATATGTAATCCTTGATGAGAAATATATTTCATCTCAAGATAAAGACCATGAATCAATTATGGTTAAACATGCTGTAATATATTCAGGAAAGACTAAAATAGGCAAAAATCGCAATAAATTAGACGGCAAACTAGTGATTTCATCTATAGATGGCGTTGAAACATTTGCTAATGAAATTAATACAATTATCGATAATAATTACGCTAATATTAAAAACATAATCATAGCTGGTGATGGAGCTAATTGGATTTATTCATGTTATAGGGACATCACTTCTATTGAAAAAGTAAATAAAACTTTTGTCTTAGATAAATTTCATTGTTGTCAAGCCATCAATAATATTACTAAAGATGATGATTATAAAGCTTTATTATATGATTATTTATTTCATGATAAGAAAGCTGATTTTATTACCATTTGTAATTCTATAATTGATTCAAATCCTGAAAGAATTGATACAATTAATGATAAATTAAGCTATATATTAAACAATTGGGGTTCTATTCAACATATGAAAAACCCATTATTTATTGGTTGCCCTATGGAATCTCATATTGCTAATGATTTAGCTAAACCTTTTGCTAGAGATCCAAAGGCTTATAAAAGAAAAAATTTAAGGAAACATATTAAACTTAGAGATTATCAATTAAATGAAATAAACATATTTAACTTATATCTTCATAAAGATAAAAACATATGCATAACAGATACATTATATGAATCTGATTTCAATCATTCAACCAATATTCCTGCACTATATTCTAATCATACTAATACCAGAAATAACTTACATGATCTTTGTTATAAACTAAATAATATTACTACATTATAAAAAGGAAGCTGATATCACACAACTTCCTTCCATAAGTAACTTAATTATATTTTAATTTCCAAAATTATTTGACACTATG
>JAKSUE010000323.1 GCA_024409165.1 archaeon | reverse complement strand
AAATTATTTAAAAATAATGATTTTGCATTGGTTAAATTTGTTTAATTTTCGTATTTTTTTTAAAATTGATAAGAATTGATATTATGAGTAAGGGTAAGAAAGGTCGTAAAGGTGTTTTAACTCCTAAGATTAGTGAAGAATTGTTGACTGCTCGTGAAAACGGTTTAAATCAAAGGGATTGTGCTTTTTATGCTAATATACCACCTTCCACATTAAATACTTGGTTAAAAAATGGTGAAAAAGCTAAAAGTGGGAAATATCATAATTTCTGGATTAAATGGGAACGGTCACAGGTTAATCGGAGTGCTGCATTATTAAGTTATATGTTAAAAGAGGCAGAGCATGGTGACTGGAGAGCAGCAGATAAACTTTATACTATTCATCAAAATAATATACGATCTGATCATGAAAACTTTAATACTGATAAATTAGATTTTAATAAGTTATCTCCCGATGAAGTGAATTCTTTAAAAGATGAAATTAAGTATATTAGTTTAGTAAATCTTAAAGATTATTTATTAAATAATAATATTTCATCGGATGTTAAAGTTGATAAATGTATGCGTTTTATTTCTATTTTTAATACTTCTATGGATGAAAATCTTAATTTTAATGCTGATAACAAGTCTTATATGGATGATTTTATAAAAGCACAAAGTCAGTATATGGATAAGCTTATTGAATTGGAAAAAGTTAAAAAAGAAGAGGTTTAGTAAGATCTGATTCTAAGAGGTTGTGTGTGTGTGGGGGTGTTTATTTTTTATGGTTTTTAGTTTAGGTGCTACCAGTTTGACTGGTGCTGATTTTCTATTTAATAGTAATGCTTTTTTAAATATTGCTCATGGAGCAGTACGGTCTGGTAAAACTATAATAGCTACTGTTAGGTTTCTTGAACATATACGAAGCAGTCCATATAAGTATTTCTTGATTTGTGGTACAACAAGAGACACTATTGAAAGAAACATAATTAATGACCTAATTGGAATAATTAAAAATGAACACACTTATAAATACAGTAAAATCGATGGAAAATTAATAATAGATGACAAACTTATTTATTTGATTGGTTTGAATAATGAAAAAGTAACTGATAAAATTAAAGGTTTAACTATTGGTGGTGCTTATATTGATGAAGTTACCACTGTTCCCCGTTCAGCTTTTGATATGGTTTTAACAAGATGCAGTCTACCAAATTCAAAAGTTTTTTGTACTACTAATCCTGATAGTCCGTATCATTGGTTATACACTGATTACATTACTAATAGTTCCTTGTTGGAGTCTGGTTATGTTAAGACTTGGAAATTTCTTATTGAAGATAATCCTCATCTAAGTAAGGAATATATAAACCAAATGAAGCATATTAATAGTAAATCCAGTGCCCATTATAAGAGAAATATATTAGGTGAGTGGGCTATGGCAGAAGGACGGGTTTATGAATACTTTAATGAAGATAATATTATAAGCTCCAGTAATATTCCTGCTCGTTTTGATCGTTTGGATATTGGTTGTGATTATGGAGTATCTGCTCCTAATTGCTTTATACTGATAGGTACAGTTTTTAATGAAACTGGAAA
>JAKSUE010000322.1 GCA_024409165.1 archaeon | reverse complement strand
GTTATTATGTAATGTTTTAATTGAATATTTGGATATTGAATTCTATATAATAAAAAAGTAAAAGATTTAATAAATTATTATTAAACCTTTAAAAGAGTTAAATACAGATTTTCTGTAATTTTTGTAGAATTAATTACTTGCTCTTTAGTACATTTATTTTTAATCATTTCCTTAGCAATTTCAATTTTACTTTTTTCTATAGTTTCTTGTGTTTTTCTTTCCATTTCTTGTTTTGTTTTTTCTATAGTTTCTTGATTTGCTTTTTCTAGTTCTTGTTTTGTTTTTTCTATAGTTTCTTGTTTTGCTTTTTCTATAATTTCTTGTTTTCTTTTTTCTATTTCTTTTTCTGCTTTTTCCATAACTTCAGGCATTCTTCTTTCTAATTCTGAGTCTATATAGCGATCACTTACTTCTCGCATTTGTTTTAAGACACAATTTTCACGCATTTTAATAACCTCTTTAAGTTTATTATAAGTTTTTTCATCTTTAACAAAGTGTTTTAAAAGTTCTCCATAGCTTATTTTTAAATAAGTTTGTTGTTCTTTACTTAAATCTAAATCTTTTGTTAAAGTTATGATATTATACAAGACTTCTTCAATTGGATATTTAGAATCATAAAATGGTATTAAAACCAATTTTGAGATATCTTCTTCAGTTATTTTCTTATTATTCTCATATTTTACTTTTATTTTTTTAAATACTTCGTCACCATCAATAGTTTTTAATGAATGTATGAATAATGGATGAGATGCTGTCTGATGAATACTAAAAATTTTTATAAAACTATGTTTATAATATGTAGAAATTATAAAGGTAATTACATCTAATTTGTATTCTTCTCCTAAAAGATATGCATAATGAGCATATCTGCGAATATCATCATCACTTAATGGACCGCTATCGAATTCAAAGTCAATGATGATATTTTTATCAGTTAGGATGACATAATCCATTCTATGTTCTTTATATTCATTAATTATTTCAGTAGGGAGTATTTTTTTAACTTTACAGTCATATTTAAGTTCTTTAAGAAATAAATCTGCAGAGTCATGCACATAAATCTTAAAAAATTTGTCTTCCATATGGTGGGTGATAATTACACCTCCATTTAACTTAATTGCTATTAATTTTATTGGAGGTTGTATATAAGACTTACGACCAAATAAAGACATTATTACAGTTGTTTTGTAAAATTGAACTTAATTAAGAATTTTTAAATCAAATAATAAAATTTAAACCATTTTATAATAATTTAACCAATTTATAACAATTTTTTAATTGATTAAAATTTTACAAAATAACAACAATTTTACAGAATGAATATTCTTTTATCACTTGAATTAAAAATTACAATATGATTTTTAATATATTTGTAGGTATATATAAGCTTTATTATAAAAATAGAGAAAAATTAACAATTTATATCAAAAATAAAGAATGTATTGGGCTTTTTTAATGTATAGTAAACTATACATTAACAAATAGGATTAATTTATCAAAAATTTATGTAAAAATGTTTTCATAAATTATATATACTTAAACTTATATATTATAAGTGAATATTTGAAAATAAAAT
>JAKSUE010000321.1 GCA_024409165.1 archaeon | reverse complement strand
ATTGCTCCTAAGACCAATAGGAATGGGATTAATATAATATTTATTTCTTTACTATCATCGGGTACCATTTACATTTATTTAATAAGTTGTGATTTTATTATTGTTTTCTCTTAATTTGCCTTTGTAAATCATTTGATCGATCATATCATTAAAACTTTTTCTGTTTTTATCTCTTAAAATATTGAAACCTAAATATTTTGAGGCTTCTTTAATTAAATCGTCTCTTTTTAAAGAGAATTGAAGATTTAATGTTGCAATGATTGCTTTTTGAATTTCTTCATTAGGTATACGGTCGATTTTAGGACTTTTTCTTTTTCTAACTCTAAAACTTTTCTCATCAAAATTAGGACTATAATAAAAGTTTCCTTTTTTAACAATACTCTTTTCAAGAGTCAAATCAGAAAGTACTTTATTTATATCTCTTTTAAATTTCTTAGTTGCTTTATGATTAAAGAATACTTTTAAACAATCATACATATCATCAATATGCACAGGTGATTCACAATTGATAAAAGATTTTAACATAGATTTATCTAAATAATTATCTCCATAGGGAGTGAAATATATATAATTTGTAAAATAATTATCTAATTCTTCTTGCATTGATTCTCCTCTAGGTTTCACAATTATCTCTGGTTCAGAATCAGATTCTATTTTTTTGGCTATTTTAATATTATCTTTATTTTCGATAGTTTCTTCAATAGTTTTTACTAATCTTTTTTTAGCTGAAGATCTATTATGATACCAATCTGTAGACCAAATTCTATGAAATTTCCATCCTAAATTTTCTAGTATTTCTTGTCTAAGTCTATCTCTATCTCTAGATAATTTTGATGAATGATAAGTCGCTCCATCACATTCTATTGCAAGAATATATCTATTGGCATTGTCTTTATCAACAATTGCTAAATCGATTTTATATCCTGCACATCCTACTTGTTTTTCAACTTCATATCCTTCATCAGTTAAAAAATTATAAACTGATTCTTCAAATGGAGAGTCAAAATCTTCTCCAGTATGATAAATTGGAGCGAATTCTCCAGTTTCTGCATAATGTAAAAAATTTTTAAGACATTCAATGCTTCTAGGTGTTTTATCATTTGTGTGCATTTCAGAAGATTTAAAATTACTAAATACAATACATTGTTCTTTAGCTCTAGTAATTAACACGTTTAATCTTCTTTCCCCACCTTCGTGATTTAAAGGCCCAAAATTCAGATTAAACTTACTGTTTTTGTCTTTACCATATCCTACACTAATTATGATTATATCTCTTTCATCACCCTGAATATTTTCAAGATTTTTAATAAAAAAACCTTCATTTGATTCATTAAAGAACTCTTTTAATTCAGAATTATCTTTGAGTTTAGTTTCCAAAACATCTTCAATTATTCTACTTTGTTTTGCACTAAATGTACCTACACCTATACTTTTAGAATGTCCATATCTTCTAACACAATCAAAACATAGTCAACTACTGCCTCGGCTTCTAATGGATTACAACTACCTTCTCCCCTTAAATAAGTAGTATTTGGCTCAGTGAAATTCAATGAAGATTTATTATGAGAATTTTTTGGTAAAAATTTCATAGTCTTTTCATTTAAAACTAGAAGA
>JAKSUE010000320.1 GCA_024409165.1 archaeon | reverse complement strand
AAAAAAAGTAAAAACTTAAAAATAAGGTTTAATCCTTATTTTTAAATTAAATTTAATTTACACGATATCTTAAAATAGCTGCTACTCCACCAAATCCACGGTATAATTGCATACCTTCATCAGTTTCAGTAGATATAACTTCTACAGTAGAACTTAAATTTTCAGCTATTTGAGCAAGGTTTTCAATTAAATCTTCCTCCGAAACTATTCTTAATTTTTCATTACAGTTAGGACAGAGTTCTTCATCTAATTTTTGACCTTCTTTTACAGTGATTTCAGTTGTGTAACCACAACTACAATCTAAAGTTACTCTTTTAGATTTAAGATCTTCAGAAAGGAGTAAAGTATCTACAGCACCAATTTGAAGACTATTTCTAACTTGTTTTTCACCATAAGATGCTAAACCTTGGTCCATTTTCTTTAATTCGTGAACAAATCTTTCCATTAATTTTTTCTCTTTAATAACATCTAATTCATTTAATACATCAGATGCTTTATCAATAGTTTCACGAATACCAAACTCACCAGTGTAAGAAGTATCTACAGTAGTTAAGACTTTGTCTTTAATCTCATACTGCATATAATCTCCTTCATAGAAGTCGTTTTTAGTATGTCCTGGACCACCAAGAATAACTCCTCTTAATTCATCTTTAATTGGTAAATAAGCATCATTCATATGGGTTCCAATTCTTTTTAAGAACTCGTGAGCAAGTTGATCAATAACCCTATCGAACCTTCTTTGTGATTGCCCACCTGCTTTATGTTTACCTGGAACACCACTGGTTAAGTTTGCAACAATATCAATTCTTTTACCTTTTAAAATAGCTATTGTAGCTTCGTTTCTGTCAATAACTGCAACACCATAAACTTCTTTAGATTCAATCATTTCTTCTAAAGGTTCAAGGAAAAATGTACTATCACAAATATACCAATAAGTTTGAATCTCTTCAGGTGGTTCAAATACTACAGTTTCCATCTTCTCAGTTCCAGGACCACCTTTAGGAATCATACCTACAAAAAGAACAAGTCCTTTTTCAGGAGGTTTTGGAAACATACGAATTCTTTGCATAATTACTTCAATAGCAGATTGAACGTTTTTACGAGTAGATTTACTCTTAATGTTAGCACTTTGTCCAAGCTCATCCCTCATCTGTTTACCAACATCACTTAATTGTTTATCAGGAGGAATATACATAGAAACAAGCTCAGTTCCTTTACCTCTTTTCTCAGCTAATTCTTTTAAAGTCTTTTTAAATTCATATAATTCTTTTGATGATACGTCAGCCATGTATTAATCACCATAATTGTAAAATTGAATAAATAATATAATAAGCATGAATATACTTAAAATTTCATAATATTATAATATATATTTTAAGTTACTTATAAAATTAATGACAAAAAGAGTTGGGCTCTATCAAAAACTATGGGGTTAGAGAAAAAATTCAAAATTTATTTTGGAAAAAATTAGTTCTGAAATTAATAATTTAGAACTTAAATTCCTAAAATAAACCTAAATTAACCCATTTCGCAGAAAATTCTAAAAGAGATTAAAATTTTAAAAAATTCAAAAACCCATAGTTTTTGACAGAGCCTTAATTTAGGGTGGTGAAATT